>DQGF01000230.1 GCA_003525045.1 Pseudomonas sp.
ATGGCGATGGAGCCGCCGTTGACGTTGACCTTGTCCGGGTCGATGGCCATGTCCTTGATGAACTTCAGCACCACGGAGGCGAAGGCTTCGTTGACCTCGAACAGATCGATGTCTTCGACCCGCAACCCGGCCTTGGCCAGTGCCTTGCGCGTGGCCGGCCCCGGCCCGGTAAGCATGATGGTCGGGTCGGTGCTGGTAACCGCCGTGGCGACGATCCGTGCCCGTGGTTGCAGGCCCAATGCCCGGCCTTTGGCTTCGGAGCCGATCAGCATCAAGGCCGCGCCATCGACTATCCCGGAACTGTTGCCCGGCGTGTGCACGTGGTCGATCCGCTCCACGTGGCTGTAGACCCGCAACGCGGTGGCGTCGAAGCCCATTTGCCCGATCATCTCGAAGCTCGGCTTGAGCTTGCCCAAGCCTTCCAAGGTCGAATCGGCGCGAATGAACTCATCGTGATCGAGCAGGATGATGCCGTTCTGGTCCTGCACCGGCACCAGAGACTTGCTGAACGAACCATCCGCCCGCGCCCGCGCGGCCTTGCGCTGGGAGTGCAGCGCGTAGGCATCGACATCCTGCCGGCTGAAGCCTTCGAGGGTGGCGATCAGGTCGGCGCCCACTCCTTGAGGCGTGAAATGGCTGTGCAAATTGGTTTCCGGATCCAGGGCCCAGGCCCCACCATCACTGCCCATCGGCACTCGGGACATGGACTCGACACCGCCGACCACTACCAGGTCTTCGAAGCCGGAACGCACTTTCATCGCCCCGAGGTTGACCGCTTCCAACCCCGACGCACAGAAGCGGTTGATCTGCACACCGGCCACGCTGACATCCCAATCGGCCACCTGGGTCGCGGTTTTGGCGATGTCAGAGCCTTGATCGCCGATGGGCGTTACGCAGCCGAGCACCACGTCATCGACCTGGCTGGTGTCCAGGGACGTACGCTGCTGCAGCGCCCTTAGCAGCCCAGCTACCAGGTTCACCGGTTTTACGCTGTGCAAGGCGCCATCGGGCTTGCCCTTGCCGCGGGGCGTGCGTAACGCGTCGTAAATCAAAGCTTGGGTCATGACGTCCTCGAACCGCTGTGCAGGAGTAAAAGCAGAGCTCCCACCTTAGGCCGAGCGGTCATGGATTCAATGACCGCAACGCTCAGCCGCGTTGACGCACACGCTCAGACGGACGGTAGCCCGGTAGGGGATTAACCGATTCAGGACACGAACCTGTCTAGCAAACGGGCGACCAAGAAGCTGGCAATAGGCCTCATATCCTTTTAAGCGCTATTGGTAACAACACCATATGAAATGGATCTAAACCAAGCGTGACGCGGGCTCTAAGGTGAACTTATACGAAGTTGTCGTCGGGTTTTGCCGAGGCGCTCGTTCTACAGGAAGTGCAACGCTTTGCCGTCATGGAGATATGCAGGCAAGCAATCAGGAAATAACAAAAAAAGGCGGTCAGCCATGTTCAAGCAATCGAAAGTACGTCAAGCCGGACTCATTCTATTCGCCACCACGCTATTGTTGATTTTACCGAACCTGACCAAGGTTATTGGTTAGTCGGTCTTTAAAATACGGCGTCAGTTTTTTATATCGCCCATTTAAAATGTGACTGGCTCGCTACCCGGGCCAGCGTGGGTGTGCCAATCTTTGTGGCACTTCCACGACATGGACGGCGATCACTTGAAAACGCTCATTCTGTTCGGGGCCCTGCTGCTGAGCACGCCCCTCTTTGCCGCACAGCTTGACCTGGAGCTGGGCGCGAACGGTCGCACCTGGCAGACCGAGGAATTGCTCAAGCATCCTCAGGTTCAGACCATCACCATCACCAACGACGTTTCCTACAAACGGGACATGAGCTATCGCGCTGTTCCGGTGGCGGCATTGTTGACGGGTATCAAGCCCGAAGATCACTTGCAAGCCGTGGCCCTGGACGGGTTTGCGGCGGAGTTGTCGGCGGCGCCGCTGCTCAATGCCAAGGGGGCAAGGGCGTGGCTGGCGATTGAAGATCCGGCCAAACCATGGCCGGCGTTGTCCGAGGGCAAGCACAGTGCCGGGCCGTTTTATCTGGTCTGGACCGATCCGCAGGCGGGCAATATCAGTCCTGAACAATGGCCATTTGAAGTGGCGAGCATCAAGCGCATGGCACCGGTGGCGCAGCGCTTCCCTGCCCTGCTGCCGGACCCTGCGCTTGCGGCGGACGATCCGGTGAACAAGGGCTTTGCGCTGTTTCAGAAGAATTGCCTGGCCTGTCATCGGCTCAACGGTGCCGGCGATGCGCAGTTCGGGCCGGATTTGAATATTCCGTTTAATCCGACCGAGTACTTTGGTGCGGATTTCCTCACGCGCTACATTCGTGATCCGCAGAGTTTGCGGCAGTGGCCGCAGGCGAAGATGCCGGGATTTACGGCGGCGGTGTTGCCGGATGGGGACCTGGTGATGTTGGTGGGGTATTTGAAACATATGGCTGGGCGCAAGGTTAAGCCCTAATCCTTTTGTCGACTGGGCGGGCCTCTTCGCGAGCAAGCCCGCTCCCACATTTGATCTGCAGTGAGCACAGCATTTGTGTACGACGCAGATTAAATGTGGGAGCGGGCTTGCTCGCGAAGCGGTATCCCGGATCTTACTGTTGTTGCACCGAAATCACCGGCACCGGCATCGGCGTCGGCGACACAAACACCTTCGCATGCATCTGCTCGCAACCACCGCCCCGGCGCATCCCCCGCACCGGGCAGGCATCCAGATAATCCAGGCCTACCGCCAGTTTCAAATGCCGCTCTGGCCGCGCCAGCTCATTGGTCACGTCGAAGCTGTACCACGCATCATCGAGCCAGGCTTCAGCCCAGGCGTGGCTGGCCAGGTGTTCGCAATCTTCGCTGTACAGATAGCCCGACACATAACGCGAAGCAATTCCCAGGCTGCGGGCGCAGGCGAGGAAGGCATGGGTGTGATCCTGGCACACGCCCGAACGCCCGGCGAAGGCCTGGGCGGCGCTGGTGTCCACTTCGGTGGAGCCCGGTGTGTAGGTCATGTGCTGGTTCAGGGCATGCATCAAGTCGATCAGCGCCGTACGATCCCGACGTTGCTTGCATTGTTTCTCGGCGAACGCGCGCAGGGCTTCATCGGCTTCGGTCAGCCGGGTGAAACGCAGGAATGGCAGCGCCGACTGGCTCTCATGTTCGGCTTCGCGCAGCTCGTCGATGTCGACCTGGCCACGGGCGCCGATGATGATTGCCTCGTGGGGCTCGTCCAGGGTCAGCACATGCAGAATGTTGCCGAACGGGTCGAGTTGCGCGCGCACCGGCCGCGGCAGGTCGAGCTGCCAGCTGAGCACGTGCTGACGCTCGCTGTCGTGGGGCGTCAGTCGCAGGTACTGGATGCTCGCCCGCACCTGATCTTCATAGTGATAGGTGGTCTCGTGGCTAATGGAAAGTCTCATGCAGCCTCCAGGTAGGAACTGTGAATGGCGTTGCCCAACTGGCGCACCAGCGGGATGAACTCGGTCAGCCAGGCGTGCAGGCCTTCGTCGAGAATTTCGGTGATGCCGGTGTAGCGCAGGCGCGCGTCCATTTCTGCCGCCAGGCGTTGCGCAGGACGGCCGTTGGCCCCCGGCAGTTGGGCGAGGATCTGGTCGATTTCTTCGGTACAGGCCCGTAGCGAGCGCGGGACGTCAGCGCGCAGCAGCAGCAATTCGGCCACGTGCCGGGCGCCGGGGGCGTCGCGGTAGATCTCGGTGTAGGCCTCGAACGACGACAACGCCCTTAATAAAGCACTCCACTGGTAATAGGCGTGGGCCGTGCCGTCGCTGACCGCTTCGGCCTGATCGCCGGCCATTTCGTAACGCGCGTCAAGCAAGCGCAACGTGTTGTCGGCCCTTTCGATAAACGTCCCCAGACGAATGAAGCGGAACGCATCGTTGCGCATGATGGTGCCGTAGGACGCGCCGCGGAACAGGTGGGAACGTTCCTTGATCCACTCGCAGAAACGGCTCATGCCGTAGCGACTCAGGCCCTGATTGGCGATCCCGCGAATTTCCAGCCAGGTGGCGTTGATGTTTTCCCACATGTCGGCGGTGATTCGCCCACGTACCGCATGGGCGCTGGCCCGCGCGGCACCGAGGCAACTGTAGATGCTTGCCGGGTTGGCCGCGTCCAGGGCGAAGAAATGCAGCAGCCGCTCGGCATGCAAATCGCCGTGGCGCTCCAGGTAATCCTCCAGGGTGCCGGTGATCAACAGCGGCATGGCGAGTTCGTGCAAACCGTCACCGCGACCATCCTGTGGCATCAGCGACAGCGAATAGCTGATGTCGAGCATCCTTGCGAGGTTTTCCGCCCGCTCCAGGTAACGCGACATCCAATACAAATCCGAGGCAGTTCTACTTAACATGGCAGGCTTCCTTCAATCCTCGACCACCCAGGTGTCCTTGGTTCCGCCGCCCTGGGAGGAGTTCACCACCAGGGAGCCTTCACGCAGGGCAACACGGGTCAAACCGCCGGGCACAACCCGGGTTTCGCGGCCAGACAAAACAAACGGACGCAGGTCGATGTGGCGTGGCGCGATGCCGTTCTCGACAAAGGTCGGACAGGTCGACAGCGACAACGTCGGCTGCGCGATGTACGCATGGGGCTTGGCTTTGATCCGCGCGCGAAAGGCTTCGATTTCCGCTGCCGTCGCCGCCGGTCCCACCAGCATTCCGTAGCCGCCGGAGCCCTGGGTTTCCTTGACTACCAGCTCTGGAAGGTTGGCCAGCACGTGGGAAAGTTCGGAGGGATTACGACATTGCCACGTCGGCACGTTCTTCAGGATCGGCTCTTCATCCAGGTAGAACCGGATCATGTCGGTGACGAATGGATACACCGACTTGTCATCCGCCACCCCGGTGCCGATGGCATTCGCCAACACCACGTTGCCGGAACGGTACGACGCCAACAGCCCTGGCACGCCGAGCATCGAGTCCGGGTTGAACGCCAGCGGATCGAGGAACGCATCGTCGAGGCGACGGTAGATCACGTCGACGGCTTTCGGTCCGTCCGTGGTGCGCATGAACACCTTGTCGTCACGCACGAACAGGTCCGCGCCCTCCACCAGTTCAACGCCCATTTCCCGAGCGAGAAATGCGTGTTCGAAAAACGCGCTGTTGAAGCGGCCTGGCGTCAGCACCACCACGCTCGGGTTATCGATCGGGCTGGAGCTTTTCAGGGTATTGAGCAACAGGTTCGGATAGTGGTCGATGGGAGCGATACGCTGGGCCGAGAACAACTCGGGAAACAGTCGCATCATCATCTTGCGGTCTTCTAGCATGTAGCTCACGCCGCTGGGGGTACGAAGATTGTCTTCGAGCACGTAGTACGTGCCGTCGCCATCGCGTACCAGATCGACACCGGAAATGTGCGAATAGATATCACGGTGCAGATCCAGCCCTTGCATCGCCAGCTGATATTGCTCGTTGGCCAGCACTTGCTCGGCCGGGATGATGCCGGCCTTGATGATGCGCTGCTCGTGGTAGAGGTCGGCGAGGAACATGTTCAACGCCTTGACCCGCTGAATACAGCCGCGCTCGACGACTCGCCATTCACTGGCGGGGATGCTGCGCGGAATGGTGTCGAAGGGGATCAGGCGCTCTGTCCCTTGCTCGTCACCGTAGAGCGTGAAGGTAATCCCGGCACGATGAAACAGCAGATCGGCCTCGCGTCGCCGTTGGGCCAAAAGCTCATCAGGCGTTTCGGCCAGCCAACGGGCAAACTCCCGGTAATGCGGGCGGACCTGGCCGCCGGCATCGTACATCTCATCAAAATAGGTGCGGATCATGCCGTACTCCTTGTCACCCGGACTTACAGGCCTTCGCAAGGCCCGTGCCATCGGCATAAACGCTTTGATATCAATCGGTTGGATAATAACGCCGCAACCGCCGCACCATTCCTGTGCGGCAAATGCCCCAACCTGATCGCCCCCGCTTCATTGCGAAGCAATGTGTTCGCCTATCAGCAGCATAGTCAGAGTTGATTTCACTGCCTGGGAGTCGATGCGGATAATCTGCGCATTCGCTGGAAAATTTATCGTTCTTCCCTTTAGCCGCCTGTTTGGGCGGCTTTTTTTTCGTCCTTGGAACGTCATGATTCAAAAGCTTGCTCTTCACAAACCCAAAAACGAAAACGGCCAACCCGAAGGTCAGCCGTTGCTGCGTGTTGTCGCTGTTCATAGTGTTATGCGAGTCGCCCTCGTACCTCCTGCTTGACGCCCCATCCTTCGATGATGCCGCCCAGAGGCTCGACCACCGCCTCGAAGTCCTGCTCAAAGTCGCCGATACCGTCGTAGGTGGCGTACATCACTTTACTGAGTTCCAGATACCAGGCGCCGTCATCGCGCACGCTGATCTGAGCATTCAAGGATTCGCCACTAAACTGCCCTGCCGCCCTGCGCGCCCGCTCCTCGTCCGGGAAAATGGCGTAGAACTCGATGGGATGGAATCGTGAAAAGTCGAAACCGCCTTCTTTCATGCGGCGCAGCACGCTGCTGCTGATGTCTTCTTGATAGGCTGTGCTCATGAAACGTCCCCCTCAAATTGATGGATAGACTTTCCGTATTCCCGGCGCACGCAACCGATTGGTGCGAGTGATGCGGCAACCATATTGCCGGTGGGAAGCAAGCATGTAGCTGACAAGACCAGACCTTAGCGATCCGTTCGCTGATCTCGATTGCAGAGTAGCCCCAAGATAGAGGCGCTGCCAAGGTCTGGTTGTTTCATGAATGTGCCAGGAGGTGTATCAGATGGGAGTAATGCCGAGGATTTGTATGCTGTTCTGGGCTTTAAGACTTTTGACGCTCGCATCATCGGTCCGCCCTTCCAGATCATTCAGATCCAGTTCGGCAGCGACAGGAAGGAGCCGGGCCTTGATGAGTTTGGCGGCTTGCTCGTTGTCCGGGCATTCGTCGCACTCAAAGACTTCGTCGACTGTTTCACCGTGATCATCCACGAAAGTGATTTTCCACTTTTGCATCAGTGCCTCCTCGAACAAACCCGCAAATGGGCTTACATCTATCTGGACTTTTGCCCTGACTGATCGTTCAAACGGATTACGGCGCGTCAGCTGAAAAAACACAGAACCTGTAGGAGCGTGGCTTGCCCGCGAAGGTTTTGGGGCCTCGCGGGCCCCTTCGCGGGCAAGCCTCGCTCCCCCAG
>DQGF01000005.1:0-197 GCA_003525045.1 Pseudomonas sp.
GCTGATGGTGCAGGTGCTGCACGCTGCATCACCAATGCCTTGCGCGACGCGAAGATCAATAGCGATCAGGTCCAGTACATCAACGCTCATGGCACCTCGACGTCGGCCGGCGACCTTGCCGAAGCCTGTGCGATCAAGTCGGTGTTCGGCGATCACGCCTACAAGCTGGCGGTGAGTTCGACCAAGTCCATGACCGG
>DQGF01000005.1:501-692 GCA_003525045.1 Pseudomonas sp.
CACCTGCTGGGTGCGGCGGGTGCAGTCGAAGCGATCTTCAGTGTGCTGGCGATCAACAGCCAGGTCGCACCGCCGACCATCAACCTCGATGAGCCGGACGAAGGCTGCGACCTCGATTTCGTGCCACACACCGCGCGCAATATGGATATCGATGTGGTGCTGTCCAACTCCTTCGGGTTTGGCGGCACCAA
>DQGF01000005.1:981-8164 GCA_003525045.1 Pseudomonas sp.
CTTCGGGTTTGGCGGCACCAACGGCTCGCTGGTGTTCCGCCGGTTCGCTGACTGATGGACAGCTGGGTCGACGGTCAGCCGGCTGACGCTTTGTCGCTGAAGGATCGCGGCCTGGCTTACGGCGATGGTCTGTTCGAGACCATTGCCGTGCACAATGGCGCTCCGGTGCTGCTGGATCGGCATCTGCTGCGTTTGGTCAAAGGCTGCCAGCGCTTGGCAATCAACCTCGATCACAGCGCAATGCGCACAGAGTTATTGACCTATGCCCAAGCGTTGGGCGAAGGCGTGCTCAAGCTGATCGTCACCCGTGGCGACGGTCTGCGCGGTTACGCGCCGGATCCCTCGGCGCAGGCTCGGCGCATAATGCAAGGCAATCCACCCGCGGTGTATCCGGCGGCGAATGCGGAGCAGGGCGTGCGTCTGTTCCCTTGCACGACGCGTCTGTCCAAACAGCCCCTGCTCGCCGGGCTCAAGCATCTGAATCGCCTCGAGCAGGTCATCGCCCGTTCCGAGTGGCAAGACACCGAGCACGCAGAAGGCCTGATGCTCGATCAGGTCGGCCGCGTGATCGAAGGTGTGTTCAGCAACCTGTTCCTGGTGCGCGACGGGGCATTGATCACGGCCGATCTCAAGCGCTGTGGCGTGGCGGGCGTGATGCGTGCGGAATTATTGTTTCAAGCCGAGTCATTGGGCATCCCCACGCACATCACCGACATCACCCTCGAGCAGCTGCAATGGGCCGATGAAGTCTTTGTCTGCAACAGTGTGTATGGCGTTTGGCCGGTGCGCGCTTATGCAGCACTGAGCTGGCCGGTTGGGCCGCTCACCCGTAAACTCCAAACCATTGCCCGCCTGCTACTGGATGCTTGATTCGTGAGACGTAAATTCTTGCTGCTGCTGGAAACCGGATTGGTTCTGGCGGGGCTGTGTCTGGGCGCTTCTGCCTGGAAAATCCATTCGGCGCTGGAACAACCGCTGAATATCACCCAGGAAGAGCTGCTGGAGGTGCCCAAAGGCACCACACCGACCCGCACTTTCTATCGACTCGAAGCCGATGGCGTCATCAAGGACGCTTTCTGGCTGCGGGTTTACTGGCGCTTCAACCTCGCCCGGCAACCCTTGCACAAGGGTGAATACCGCATGCAGCCCGGCATGACTGTCGAAGGGCTGATCGATCTGTGGAAACGTGGGGAAATAGTTCAGTACAGCCTGACCCTGGTCGAAGGCTGGAATTTCCATCAGGTCCGCTTGGCCCTGGCCAAAGAAGAAAAACTCGAACAGACCCTCGACGGTTTGAGCGATAGCCAGGTCATGGAGAAACTCGGTCACGACGGGATCTTTCCGGAAGGTCGATTCTTCCCCGACACCTACCGCTACGTGCGTGGCATGACCGACGTCGAGCTGCTGAAGAAAGCCTACGACCGCCTCGACGAAGTCCTCGCCAAAGAGTGGGGGCAACGCGCGGCGGACGTGCCGTACACCGAACCCTATCAGGCGCTGATCATGGCCTCGCTGGTGGAAAAGGAAACCGGCGTACCGCAGGAGCGCGGACAGATCGCCGGCGTGTTCGTGCGGCGCATGGAAATGGGCATGCTGTTGCAGACCGATCCGACCGTGATCTACGGCCTCGGTGATCGCTACAACGGCAAATTGACCCGGGCTCACCTCAAGGAAGCGACCCCTTACAACACCTATATGATTTCCGGTCTGCCGCCGACTCCAATTGCCATGGTCGGTCGCGAAGCGATCCATGCAGCGCTCAATCCGGTGGCGGGCAACAGCCTCTATTTCGTTGCCCGGGGTGATGGCAGCCACGTGTTTTCCGATGATCTGGACGCCCACAACAACGCGGTGCGTGAGTTCCAGCTCAAGCGCCGCGCCGATTATCGCTCCAGCCCGGCACCCGCGACCGCGTCGGAAGCGACGGACGAGCAGATGGCGATTCCGACCGTTTCGCCCAACATAGCTCCTGAGGCTTTGCCGCCAGTGCCGCCGCAAGAGCCTGCTCAGGCGACGCCGTCCGAGCCGCAAGCGCCTGTCGAGGAGCCGCCACAGGCGCCGGCACCAGAGCCGGCGCAACAACCCGCTGAAGAACCCGCTGCCGCACCCGTGCCCGAACCGGATGCGACCGCGCCGCAAAGCCCGCAATGAATCTGACTAAGGACTGCCTGTGACTGGCTTGTTTATTACCCTGGAAGGCCCGGAAGGCGCCGGCAAGAGCACCAACCGCGAATACCTGGCCGAGCGCCTGCGCGCCGCCGGTATCGAGGCGGTGCTGACCCGCGAGCCGGGTGGCACGCCCTTGGCCGAGCGGATCCGCGAGGTATTGCTGGCGCCAGTCGACGAAGTCATGAACCCCGACACCGAATTGCTGTTGGTGTTCGCCGCGCGAGCCCAGCATCTGGCCGAGGTGATTCGCCCGGCGCTGGCCCGTGGCGCGGTGGTCCTGTGTGATCGCTTTACCGATTCGACCTACGCCTATCAAGGTGGCGGTCGCGGTTTGTCACTGGAGCGCATCGCGACCCTGGAAACCTTTGTCCAGGGCGATCTGCGCCCGGACCTGACGCTGATTTTCGATTTGCCGGTTGAAGTAGGCCTGGCGCGTGCCAGCGCTCGCGGCCGTCTGGATCGCTTCGAACTTGAAGGCCGGACATTTTTCGATGCCGTGCGCAGTGCCTTCCTCAAGCGCGCGGAAGCGGACCCGGCGCGTTATGTCCTGGTCGATGCCGCCCAGCCGCTGGCGCAGGTGCAGCTGGCTTTGGATGCCTTGCTCCCGCGCCTGCTGGAGTTGACCCGTGGCTGAAGCCTATCCGTGGCAGGACGGCCTCTGGCAGCAGTTGGCCGGGCGCAAGCAGCATGCTCACGCCTATCTGCTGCATGGCCCGGCCGGGATCGGCAAGCGCGCGCTGGCCGAGCGCTTGATGGCCAGTTTGCTGTGCCAGCGTCCGACCGCGCAGGACGCTTGCGGCGAATGCAAATCCTGCCTGTTGCTCAAGGCCGGCAGCCACCCCGACAACTACATCCTGGAACCTGAAGAAGCCGACAAGGCGATCAAGGTCGATCAGGTTCGCGACCTGGTCAGCTTCGTGGTCCAGACCGCGCAGATGGGTGGACGCAAGGTGGTGCTGATCGAGCCAGCCGAGTCGATGAACGTCAACGCCGCCAATGCCTTGCTCAAAAGCCTTGAAGAGCCGTCCGGCGATACCGTGTTGCTGTTGGTCAGCCACCAGAGCAGCCGTTTGTTGCCGACCATCAAGAGCCGCTGCCAGCAGCAGGCGTGTCCGCTGCCCAGTGAGGCGATGAGTCTGGCGTGGCTGGCGAAGGCCCTGCCGGACTGCTCGCAAGAGGAACGCGTCGAGTTGCTGACCCTCGCCGCCGGTTCGCCATTGGCCGCGGTCAAGTTGCAGGCCCGGGGCGTGCGCGAACAGCGGGCGCTGGTGGTCGACGGCGTGAAAAAATTGCTCAAGCAGCAACAATCGCCGACCCAGCTTGCCGAAGAATGGAAAACCATACCGCAGCTGCAGTTGTTCGACTGGTTCTGTGACTGGTCGAGCCTGATCCTGCGCTATCAGTTGACCCAGGATGAAGAAGGGCTCGGCCTGACGGACATGCGCAAGGTCATTCAATATCTGGCGCAGAAAACCGCGCAGGACAAAGTGCTCGCCATTCAGGACTGGATTCTCGCCCAGCGTCAGAAAGTGATGAACAAAGCCAACCTGAATCCGGCGCTGTTGCTTGAGGCGCTGCTGGTGCAATGGGCGTCCTTGCCTGGCCAGAAGTGACCGTTCGCGCCTAGACTTTGAACATCAGCAGTGGAGGTCAGCATGAATGAAGCGGTGAATCCGGGCCCGCGCAACGGCATTTTGTCCCTGACGATCAAGGACAAGTCCGTGCTGTATGCGGCTTACATGCCGTTCATCAAGAACGGCGGCCTGTTTATCCCGACCAACAAAAGCTACAAGTTGGGCGATGAGGTATTCATGTTGCTGAACCTGATGGACGAACCGGAAAAAATCCCGGTGGCCGGCAAGGTCACCTGGATCACCCCCAAAGGCGCCCAGGGCAACCGGGCTGCGGGGGTCGGCGTACAATTCAACGAAGGCGACGATACCGCGCGCAGTCGAATCGAAACCCATCTGGCCGGAGCCCTGAAGTCCGACCGTCCTACCCATACGATGTAAGTTGCAGCCCTTTTATGCTCGTAGATTCTCATTGTCACCTTGATCGCCTCGACCTTGCCGCTCACGACGGTTCTCTGGATGCTGCGCTCGATGCAGCCCGTCAGCGCGGGGTCGGTCACTTTCTGTGTATCGGCGTCAGCGTCGAAAACGCCGCCGACGTCAAAGCCCTGGCCGAGCGGTACGACGACGTCGACTGCTCGGTGGGCGTGCATCCGCTGGACGTACAACCCGGTGCGGCACCGGCGCTGGAGTGGTTGCTGCAGGAACTGAACCACCCGCGAGTGGTGGCGATCGGTGAAACCGGCCTGGATTATCACTACGAGCCGGAAGCGGCCGAGTTGCAGCAGGCGTCGTTTCGCCTGCACCTGCAAGCAGCGCAGCAGACCGGCAAGCCAGTGATCATTCACACCCGAGGCGCGCGTGCCGACACCTTGAGTCTATTGCGCGAAGCGGCGCTGCCTCAGGCGGGCGTCCTGCATTGCTTCACTGAAGACTGGGACATGGCGAAAGCGGCGCTGGACATGGGTTATTACATTTCCCTGTCCGGGATTGTCACGTTCCGCAATGCGGACGCGTTGCGCGACGTGGCCAGTAAAGTGCCCGCTGACCGCTTGCTGGTGGAAACCGATTCACCATACCTGGCGCCGATCCCCTATCGCGGCAAGCCGAATCTGCCGCAGTATGTGCGGGAAGTGGCAGAGTTTCTGGCGATGTTGCGCGGTGAGCCCTATGAGCGGTTTGCCGAGCAGACCACAGAGAACTTCAAGCGGTTGTTCCCGTTGGCGCATGTGAAATCAGTTTAGGGGTCAAAGCCGCCTTCGAGCAGCTCGGGCGCCACATCGTCGCTCCCGCAAGGTTAAATCGCAGGCAAAAAAAACCCGGGTTCTGGGGGGTGAATCCGGGTTAAGACCATTAGGAGTAAAACAAAGGCACGCGGTCCGTTGGTACCTATATCGGCGCGACACTTGGGGGAGATGCCCCGCCGACAGTTGAAGTATTGATCAGTATCGCGCCGAGTCCAGTTTAGCGGGGCGGATTTTTAAACAATTTTGGAATACGCCCGCTTCGGAAGAGTTCTCATCAACTGGCGATCTGCGTGAAATCATCATGAAACATAGATATGGTCGGATGATCCGTGCATTTTGGCGCAAGTTAGGCATAATACGCGGCTTCGAATTTTGACCCCTACAGACCTTTTCTTATGCACAAAGAACCTCGTAAGGTCCGTGAGTTTCGTCGCCGCGAGCAAGAAATTCTCGATACCGCGCTCAAGCTGTTCCTCGACCAGGGTGAAGACAGTGTCACCGTCGAGATGATTGCTGATGCCGTCGGTATTGGCAAAGGCACGATCTACAAGCACTTCAAGTCCAAGGCGGAGATCTATCTGCGCCTGATGCTCGATTACGAGCGCGATCTGAACGAGCTGTTGCATTCGGCCGATGTCGACAAGGACAAGGAGGCGCTGTCCCGGGCCTATTTCGAATTCCGCATGCGCGACCCGCAACGCTATCGGTTGTTCGATCGCCTGGAAGAAAAGGTGGTCAAGGGCAACCAGGTGCCGGAAATGGTCGAGGAACTGCACAAGATTCGCGCCTCGAACTTCGAACGCCTGACCCTGCTGATCAAGGGCCGTATCAGCGAAGGCAAACTCGAAGACGTGCCGCCTTACTTCCATTACTGCGCGTCCTGGGCGCTGGTGCACGGTGCCGTTGCGCTGTATCACTCGCCGTTCTGGAGCAATGTGCTGGAAGATCAGGAAGGCTTCTTCCAGTTCCTGATGGACATCGGCGTACGCATGGGCAATAAGCGCAAGCGCGATACCGACACCCCAAGCAGCTGAGCCCATACAGTTCGCCTTATTGCGCCATGATTTAGCTACTTGGCGCAGTACCTCAGGAATATACTCAGGCATAGGACTTGCGAAAACTTGATTTGTGAGTCAAGTTTTAGGCGTCCGAATTTCCTTATGCCGGAGTGATCCATGATCGTTGACCGTCAAGGCAGGCGTTTTCGCAATCTGCGAATCAGCCTGACCTCAGCCTGCAATTACGCTTGCACCTACTGCGTGCCCAACGGCAAGCGGCTGGTGGCTGCGCAGGATGAATTGTCGGCCGAAGCGATGGCCCGGGGCGTGGCCTATCTGATCGAAGCGGCAGGTATCGAGCGCTTGCGCATTACTGGCGGTGAACCGCTGGTCAGCCCGAAACTCGAAGCCTTCATGACGGCTGTCGGACAGATGGGCCTGGAAGACATCAGCCTGACCACCAATGGCCAGTTGTTGGCGAAGAAGCTGCCATTGTTGTTAGACGCCGGCATTCGCCGCATCAACGTGTCCCTCGATACCCTGGATGCCAGCGCATTCCGCAGTATTGCCCGCGGCGGCGATCTGGCGACCGTGCTCAATGGCATGGACCAGGCCAGCGCGGCCGGGATGAAAATCAAGGTCAACATGGTGCCGCTGCGCGGGCAGAACCTCGATCAGGTGATGCCGCTGCTCGATTACTGCCTGGAACGCGGCTTTGAGTTGCGTTTCATCGAGCTGATGCGCATGGGCCATCTGGCCAGCGACTCCAATGCCTTCCTGCAGCAGTTCGTCAGTCTTCAGCAGTTGCTGGGGCTGATCGGCGAGCGCTACGAATACCTGCAGGCCGATGCGCCAGTCGACGCCACGGCAGTGCGTTACCAGATTCCGGGGCAGGGCCATTTCGGCGTGATTGCCAACGAAAGCGTGCCGTTTTGCCGCACCTGCTCACGGTTGCGCTTGTCGTCTACGGGCTGGTTGCACGGCTGTTTGTCGTCGAGCAATCGTCACTATATTGGCGACTTGCTCGACAAACCTCGCCATCAAGCATTGCCAGCTTTGCAGCGACTGCTGGTGAAAGCCTTGGGCGACAAGCAGGAAGTGGCGTTCTCGGGTGGCGCGACCATCATGAAGATTATTGGCGGCTGATAGGGCCTCTTCGCGGGCAAGCCTCGCTCCTACAGGTTCGGGGAATTTAGCG
>DQGF01000005.1:8502-9787 GCA_003525045.1 Pseudomonas sp.
GAGCGAGGCTTGCCCGCGAATGCGTTCTAACAGGGAACGATGTTCTTGAGCTGGCGCGGAAGCTGCATCCACTGGCCATTCGCCGGTTTTCCGTCACCGGCCTCTGGAGGGTAGGATGCGTAGCCTGGTTTTGCTGCTGGCCATTTTGGCGCTTGGCGGCTGCATGAATGTCAGCGACATGGCCGAAGGCACTCGCTACCACATGAGCGACGCGGGCCTGCTTGACCATAGCGACAGCCACCGCGCTAATAATCTGCGCATTCAGCCCGACTCCTTCGTCTACATCGCCCAGGGCGCCTTCGCCCCGCCGGGCAGTGCGTATCCACGACCCAACGTGATAGCCGAAATCGCCTTCGATGGTTTTATCGAATACTTCCCGATGGTGCGCCGCGCCCGCATGCCGGAAGGTCTCGACCAAGCCATGGGCGAGGCCCGTACCGCCGGTGCGCATTACCTGCTTTATACCCGCTTCGCCAAGGCCGACGACCGTATCGGCAACTCCGACGAATGGCTCGACCAGGAAGCCGTGGATCGACTGGGTATCGACAGCGGTGTGATTCAGATCATGTTGATCGAGACCAGCACCCAGTATTTGATTGATACTGCACGTATCAAGAGTCGTGGCGGTTTACTGACGTTCCACAACAACAAGCCAGAAGACCTGAGGGCCCCGCCGCTGGAGCAATATGCTCGTAGCTTGCTGGGGCTCAGCGACCAATAACTTAAAAGGAGAACGCCATGAGTGGCCCGCAAAAAGCCAACGACCTGTTGGGGCAAATCCCCAAGACCAAAGGCTTGCCGCCGGTCCACCTGTGGAATCCCGACTTCTGCGGCGACATCGACATGCGCATCGCCCGCGACGGCACCTGGTATTACCTGGGCACGCCGATCGGGCGCAAACCGATGGTCAAGCTGTTTTCCACCATCATTCGCCGCGACGGCGAAGATTACTTCCTCATCACTCCGGTGGAGAAAGTCGGGATCAAGGTCGACGATGCGCCTTTCGTCGCGATTGCGGTGGAGGTGGAAGGCGAGGGTGAAGCGCAGGTCTTGCGCTTCACCACCAATGTCGAAGAGACCACCGAGGCTGGCGCCGAACACCCGATGCGCGTGGTGATCGACCCGGTGACGCAGGAGCCTGCGCCGTATGTGCATGTGCGCACCAACCTCGAAGCGCTGATTCACCGCAATGTGTTCTATCAGCTGGTGGAGCTGGCGGTGAGTCGCGAGATCGACGGGCAGCGCTGGCTGGGTGTGTGGAGTGGTGGCGAGTTTTTCCCCATCG
>DQGF01000467.1 GCA_003525045.1 Pseudomonas sp.
CAAGCCTCGCTCCTACAGGGTCAGGTGGTGTTCTCCATCCCGTGAGAAGCGGCAGAAAAGCGGCAGACAGCGGAAACCGGTTGCCGCTTTTCTGGCATCGCCGCGTCGCCCCTGCCCGCAAAGCCCCGGTTTACAGGCTTTTTTGAATTGGCACGACGCTTGCTAAGTCCATCGTACGAAAAATCAGGTCACCCGAAGGTTTCCCGACATGAGCATCAGCTTCGATAAAGCGCTCGGTATCCATGAACAGGCCCTGGGCTTTCGCGCCCGGCGTGCCGAAGTCCTGGCCAACAACATCGCCAACGCCGACACCCCGAACTACAAGGCCCGGGACCTGGACTTCTCGAAAGTGCTCGCCGCGCAGAACGAAAAGACCAAGAGCGGCTCCTTCGCCTTGAACATGACCAACAGCCGTCATATCGAAGCCGAAGGCCTGGGCAATGGCGACGAGTCGCTGCTTTATCGCACGCCGATGCAACCGTCCATCGACCAGAACACCGTGGACGCTCAGCTTGAGCAGTCGGCATACGCAGAAAACTCGGTCAACTTCCAGGCCAGCTTCACCCTGCTCAACAGCAAATTCAGAGGGTTGATCTCAGCCCTTCGTGGAGAGTAAATCATGTCCCTCGCCAGCGTTTTCAACATTGCCGGTAGCGGCATGAGTGCCCAGACCACTCGCTTGAACACCGTCGCCAGTAACATCGCCAACGCCGAAACGGTTTCGTCGAGCATCGATCAGACCTACCGCGCGCGTCACCCAGTGTTCGCCACCATGTTCCAGGGCGCCCAGAGTGGCGGCAGCGATTCTCTGTTCCAGAACCAGGACGCCGCCGGCCAAGGCGTGCAAGTGCTGGGCGTGGTCGAAGACCAGAGCAATCTGGACGCCCGCTACGAGCCGAACCATCCGGCGGCCGACGCCAAGGGCTACGTCTATTACCCCAACGTCAACGTGGTGGAAGAAATGGCCGACATGATATCCGCGAGCCGTTCGTTCCAGACCAACGCCGAAATGATGAACACCGCCAAAACCATGATGCAGAAGGTCCTGACCCTCGGTCAGTGATAAGGGGCGACTCAGATGAGTGTTACCGATACCACCAGTGGTTTGAACCTCAACGACATCCTGGCCAGCTCCTCGATCAAGACCAACACCAGTACCGACGGCTTGGCGTCGGCAACGAACAGCGCCAACGGTAAAGCCCTGGGCAAGGATGCATTCCTGCAGTTGCTGGTCACCCAGCTGAAAAACCAGAACCCGCTGGAGCCGCAGGACAACGGCGAGTTCGTCGCCCAATTGGCGCAGTTCAGTAGCCTGGAAGGGATCACCACGCTCAACGACACGGTGACGGGCATTGCCAGCAACTACAACTCGTCCCAGGCATTGCAGGCTTCGTCACTGGTGGGGCGTTCGGTCGTCGCGCCGGGTGACAAAGCCGTGGTCGACACCTCGAAGAGTATGAACGGTACGGTTGTCATTCCGGATTCAGTGGCCGCTGCCACCTTGAAGATCACAGACAAGGACGGCAAAGCCGTTCGTACCATCGACCTGGGCAGTCAGTCAGCCGGCAATGCCAGCTTCATCTGGGACGGCAAGGACGATGCAGGCAAAACGGTTGAGTCGGGTACATACACCTTCGCCGCTGCGACCACCATCGATGATCAAGCCGTAGCGCTGATCACCCAGCTGCCGGCGACCGTCAACAGCGTGACCATCAGCCAGACCGGCGGTGAGTTGATGCTCAACCTGGCCGGGCTGGGCAGCATCGCCCTGTCCAAAGTACAAACCATTGGTATGTAGAGCCGACTAACACGGCACAAAGGAGTGGAATATGTCTTTCAATATCGGCCTTAGCGGTCTCTATGCAGCCAACAAGCAACTGGACGTGACCGGCAACAACATCGCCAACGTCGCGACCACCGGTTTCAAATCGTCCCGTGCCGAATTCCAGGACGTTTACTCGGCGAGCAAGCTGGGTACCGGCAGCAAGGCCGTCGGTAGTGGTGTGCGCCTGGCCAACGTTGCCCAGCAGTTCACTCAGGGCGACATCAACAACACCGGTAACGTGTTGGACATGGGCATCAACGGTTCCGGCTTTTTCGTACTGAACAATAGCGGTTCGCTGTCCTACACCCGTGCCGGTACGTTCAAGGTCGACAAGGAAGGCTACGTCACCAACACCGACGGCTCTTCGCGTCTGCAGGGCTACGGTGTGGATGCCAATGGCAAGATTCAGAACGGTGTGTTGACCGACCTGCGCATCGACACCTCGAGCCTGGCGCCGAAAACTACCACCACCGTGTCGTCGACGATCAACCTGAACTCCACAGAACCGGTGATCGATCCGACCCTCACGTTCGATCCGACCAAGACGGCAACCTTCACAAAGCAGTTCAGCACCCCGATTTTCGACAGTCAGGGCAACCAGCACACCATGGATCAATTCATGGTCAAGACTGACGCAAATATCTGGAAGACCTACACCCTGATCGATGGTCGCAATCCGGCCGATGGCAGCGACCCTGCCAAGGCTGCTACCCCTGCGATCCCTTCGACCATGACTTTCGATACGAACGGCAAGCTGGTTTCGGTCAGCACTCCGGTGACTCCGCCGACCAATCCACCCATCGAGACTATCGGCAACGATCTGAAGATCGCCGGCTGGGTTCCGGGCACTGTGACCGACGGCGTCTGGAAGGCCAACGGCGCCGACGGCAACCCGGGGGGCATGACCATCTCCATGGGCAACACCACGCAGTTCAACGCCGATACCGCGCGCTCGATTCCTGCGCAGGACGGTTATGCCACCGGCCAGATCACCAGCCTGACCATCGACGGTAGCGGTGTGTTGCTGGCCAACTTCAGCAACTACCAAACCAAGGCTATCGGTCAGATATCGCTCGCCAGCTTCACCAACGAACAAGGTTTGCAGCCTGTTGGCGGCTCCAGCTGGAAAGAATCCTATGCGTCGGGCATTCCCGGCTTTGATGCGCCGCAAAGCGGTACCCTGGGGATGATCGAATCCAACGCCCTGGAAGAGTCCAACGTCAACCTGACCAACGAACTGGTCGACTTGATCAAGGGTCAGAGCAACTACCAGGCGAACGCCAAGACCATCTCCACCCAGAGCACCATCATGCAGACCATTATTCAGATGGCCTGATGTTGGTTGGCTGGAAACGCTGCACAAAGAGCCCCTCGGAAGAGGGGCTTTTTTTTATGTGCCGGGATTTTTGTCTGGAACCAGGGTTTTTTGTTGTTGGGAAGGGCCTCTTCGCGGGCAAGCCTCGCTCCTACAGGTTTCGCGTGGTTCACAAAACAATTGAACGACACGAAACCTGTAGGAGCGAG
>DQGF01000391.1:0-458 GCA_003525045.1 Pseudomonas sp.
GCGAGGCTTGCCCGCGAAGAAGCCGACTCGGTCTAGATGGATAACCGCACTGCCAACGCCGCCAACGTCACCAGCAAAACCGGCACCGTCAACACAATCCCGACCTTGAAGTAATACCCCCAGCCAATCCGGATGTTCTTGCGCTGCAGCACATGCAGCCACAACAACGTCGCCAGGCTGCCGATCGGTGTGATTTTCGGCCCCAGATCACTGCCGATGACGTTGGCGTAGATCATCGCCTCCTTCACCACCCCCGTCGCCTGGCTGGCATCGATCGACAGCAACCCGATCAACACCGTCGGCAAATTATTCATCATCGACGACAGCAGCGCCGTCAAAACACCGGTGCCCATGGCCGCGCCCCAAATGCCGTAACCGGCAAAGCCGTCCAGCCATCCGGCCAGATACCCGGTGAGCCCGGCATTGCGCAGGCCGTAGACCACCAGGTACATGCCCAG
>DQGF01000391.1:793-915 GCA_003525045.1 Pseudomonas sp.
GAGAAAATCACGATCTGCCACGGTGCTTCTTTCATCACCTTGCGCGTGGAAATTTTGTGACCACGGGCAGCAATGGCCAGTAGCAGCGCCGCACACACCGCCGAGATGGCACTGATTGGAAT
>DQGF01000391.1:1286-2557 GCA_003525045.1 Pseudomonas sp.
AACGTCGCCTTGTCATGGATCGCCGACTCAGGAGACTCAAGCTGCTCGGGGTCGTAATCCTTGGGAATGTCGCGCCGGAAGAACCACATCAGCATCGCCAGGGTCGCCGTGACGCTCACCAGGTTGACCGGAATCATCACCGCCGCGTAACGGTTGAAGCCTATGTTGAAGAAATCCGCGGAAACAATGTTCACCAGGTTCGACACCACCAGCGGCAGGCTCGCGGTGTCGGCGATAAAACCGGCACCCATGACGAACGCCAGGGTCGCGGCCGGGGAAAAGCGCAGTGCCAGCAGCATGGATATCACGATCGGCGTGAGGATCAGCGCTGCGCCGTCATTGGCAAACAATGCCGACACCAACGCCCCGAGCAGCACCATGTAGGCAAACAGCTTGCGCCCGCTGCCCCGGCCCCAGCGCGCCACATGCAGCGCCGCCCAGGCAAAGAACCCGGCCTCGTCCAGCAGCAGACTGATGATGATCAGCGCGACAAAGGTGCCCGTGGCGTTCCAGATGATCTGCCACACCAGCGCAATGTCGCCCAGGTGCACCACGCCGAAAATCAGCGCCAACACCGCACCGAATACCGCACTCCAGCCGACGCCGAGGCCTTTGGGTTGCCAGATCACCAGGGTGATGGTCAGCAGGAAAATCAGCGACGCAATGAGCATGCACAGCAGCCTTCAAAGATAGGTCGGAACGAAAAATCGCGATTCAGCAGCAACGTGCCGGGCGATCGGTCATGGCTTGCAGTCGTGCGACATCAGCCGCCAGCCAGCCTTGATGGTCGGCCAGCGCGCCGTGCAACAGCGTGATGACCCAGGGTGACAGGTCAGGGTGCAGGCGATAAAACACCCACTGCCCCTGGCGCCGGTCCGTCAACAGGCCATTGCTGCGCAGTAGCGCCAGATGGCGGGAAATCTTCGGCTGGCTCAAGTCCAGCCCGGCGGTCAACTCACACACGCACAACTCGCCTTCGCGGGCGATCAGCAATGCGATACGACTGCGGGTGTCATCGGCAAGCGCCTTGAAAATATCGACGGGGCTGCGGGAATCGGACATGGGGAACACGCATCTGGACAAACGAGGCGTGAATATATGGAATTTCGAATATCCAGTAAAGCGGAGATTCCGGGCGCCTCCCTCGTCAGGTGTAGCAGCCGATTGGCCAGCACCGGGTAATCCATGTAGGAACGAGCTTGCTCGCGAAAGCAATCTGTCAGTCCCCGAGGTGGTGAATGGGCCACCGCTTTCGCGAGCAAGCTCGCTCC
>DQGF01000391.1:2873-3092 GCA_003525045.1 Pseudomonas sp.
CAAGCTCGCTCCTACAGGGGTTCTTCACATTTTCTTGTGCTGCTCGACCCATTGCCCATAGGCATTGATGAATTTTTGCAGGAACGGCTTGACCGTCTCGGACAGCTTGCCCGCCTCGTCGAACGCCGAACCGGCGCCGCTCAGGTAGGCTTCGGGTTGCTGCATGCAGGGGACATCGAGGAACACCATGGACTGGCGCAGGTGATGGTTGGCGCCGAA
>DQGF01000391.1:3372-3668 GCA_003525045.1 Pseudomonas sp.
CGCAGGTGATGGTTGGCGCCGAATCCGCCCACCGCACCCGGCGAAACGCTGATCACCGCACCTGGTTTGCCACCCCAGGCGCTCTGGCCATAGGGGCGCGAACCGACGTCGATCGCATTCTTCAATGGCGCCGGCACCGAACGGTTGTATTCGGGGGTCACGAACAGCAACGCGTCGGATGAGCTCACTTGTTGTCGGAAAGTGCTGTAGGCTGCCGGCGGTGAAGCGCCATCGATGTCTTCGTTGTAGAGTGGCAGGTCACCGATTTTGACGATGTTTAGCTTGAGATTCGCCGG
>DQGF01000391.1:3944-4901 GCA_003525045.1 Pseudomonas sp.
GGCAGGTCACCGATTTCGACGATGTTCAGCTTGAGATTCGCCGGCGCCAGGTCGATCAGGGCCAGCGCGACCTTGCGATTGATCGATTCCTTTCTCAAGCTGCCGACCAGTACGGCGATCGTATAGACGTTGCTCATGGAAGATTCTCGACTGTCCGATAGAAAGAGCTAGTAGTTATAGATGACGATTCAAGCAGTGGGCGACTGAAAAAGCCGCCCTTGACTATTTTTTTCCAGCAGGAAAACTTACCTCGCCCAACCAAGGTCTACAGACCCGCAAATTGAGTGATTTATCTCCAGAGGTTCTAAGCAGATGGCAGCAGTACTCGTCGGTCAGTTCCATGCAAGAGACGCGGAAGGCCGCGTTTATTCCGTGCATGAGTTCCAGGAATCCACCCCGTCGGCAGACGGTCTTGCCGGCTCGGTGCCTGTCACCACTTACAAGCTGGCCATTGGCGATCGAGTGAAAAAACTCGATGACAATCAGTTCCTGCTGATTCAATCGGACGTCACTATCGTCCGCGAACCCGACACCTATGTCGGCGAGCGGCCGGAAACCAACGTCGTCTCATAACCCGCTGTTATGAGCAGAAGTCATATGGGCGCACTTGGGTTAGGATTCAGTCACTGACTCCCTCACCTGCCGAACATGGACTTCACGCATGCGTTTACGTCATATCGAAGTGATCCAGGCGCTGTTGCAGACCGGTCACCTGGGCACCGCCGCCGAATGGCTGCAGTTGCCGGTGGCCGAGGTTGAACGCATTCTGCGCGATGCCGAGGATCAGTTGGGTTTCATGCTGTTTTCCAGCGTGCGCGGACGCTTGCAGGCCACGTGCGAGGCTCGGGCGTTGCAGGTAGAAATCGCCCACGTCTATGACGCGCTCGAGCCAGTCCAGCGCCTGGCCAGCAGCCTCAAGCAATATCAAGCCCCGCCCCTGCGCATCATCTGCACCCC
>DQGF01000391.1:5198-8850 GCA_003525045.1 Pseudomonas sp.
ATCTGCACCCCGCCCCTGGCGCAACAGCTGTTGCCGCAGAGCATCGCGACCTTGCGCCGACGTCTGCCCGACGCGCCTTGCAGCCTGCTGAGCCAACCCACCCGCGAAATCGTCAGAAGCCTGCTGCTGCGCGAGAGCGATCTGGGCCTGAGCCTGCACGACCCCGATCACGCCGACATCCATTGCCAGGTGATTGCCCAAGGCAAACTTCAGCTGCTCGCACCCCACGGCTGGTTGCAACCGAAACAGAAGTACATCTCGCTGCAAGACCTGGCGGGTCAATCAATGGTGGGGCTCGAAGGCCATGACCCGCTGAGCCCGGCGCTCGACCACAAACTGCACGCGTTACGCCCGGCCCCGGTGGTCCATACCCGGGTGCAGACGCATCAGATGATGCGCAGCATGGTCGAGGCCGGCGAAGGCTTGGCGATCGTCGACCCGTTTACCGCGCTCGGCGCCAGATCGGCCGGGCTCGATGCCTGTCCGCTGGCGCCTGCGGTGCCGATCAACCTCTATGCCCTGACCCTGAAGAACGGTGAACCCGCGCTGGCCATTCAGGCATTACTCGACATCGTCACGGAACAAGCCGCGGCGATGCTGTCGAGCTGAACGAATTTTCCAGCGGATTATCGAACAATCGATACCAGAACAGCGCCACTTCGGCGGTGTTCGGATCGATGCCGCGATAGCGCAGATAATCGATCCCGCCCACCATGAAGCCGCAACGCTCATAGAGCCGACAGGCGCCCAGGTTGTTGTTCTGGGTTTCGAGCATGATGCCCGGCAATTTTTTCTTGCGGCTCCAGAACTGCGCCACATCCAATAGCGCCTTGGCCACGCCATGCCGGCGAGCCGGCGCGTGTACCGCCAACTCGTCGATATGGGCAAAGCCGTTCCAGTTGGTGCTGACCACCAGGTGACCCACCGGCTCATCATCGAGATAAGCCATGAAAATCTCGCTGTCGGGTGCCTCGCGGAAACTGCTGAATTCCTCGGGATCAATGCCGTAGCACTTACGGTAAGGCGTGATTTTGGTCACCGGCCAGCGCTCCACCGGCTTGCCGACTTCGGCGGCACCATAGGCCGCGACTTCAAAACTGAAATCACTGCCCCAGATATAAGCGGCAAAACCATCGTCGGCAACGCGCACCGACAGCCCTGGGTATTGCGGATTCATGATCGGTTGCATACTGGGAAAGGTCCTCATTCCTTGATGCAATCGACGGTGTAATGCCGTCCATTGCCCTCGTCTTCGTGTTGCAAGCCGTGCACATCAACGACAAATCCCGGGAAGCTGCTGTCGAACGTACGGGCAAACGCCAGGTAATCGATGATCGAGCGCGTCGACTCGGTAAAACGCTCGCCGGGCATGATCAACGGAATCCCCGGCGGGTATGGCACCAGCATCACAGCGGCGATTCGCCCATTCAGGCCATCGATCGACACCGCTTCAACTTCGCCACGCACCAACTGATCATAGGCGTCAGATGGCTTCATGGCGATTTCCGGCAGCACGGTGTACATGCGCTTGAGGTGTTTGGCCGTGGCGTTGCTGCGGTAGCAGGCGTGCAATTGATCGCACAGATCGCGCAGGCCCATGCCCTGATAGCGCGCGACATTCGCTTGCGCCACGCACGGCAGGCAGCTGGCGAGGCTGACGTTGGCATCGTAGCTGCGCTTGAATTCCAGCAGCTCGGTCAGCAGCGTGCTCCATTTGCCCTTGGTGATGCCCATGGAGAACAGCACCAGGAATGAATACAGCCCGGTCTTCTCGACGACCAGCCCACGTTCCCAGAGGAATTTGCTGACCACCGCCGCCGGAATTCCGCGCTCGCTAAGCGCTCCGCCTGCGGTCAGGCCCGGCATCACCAGGGTGACCTTGATCGGATCGAGCAATACGTAGTCGTCGGTCACGCCGCCAAAGCCGTGCCAGTCGGCCTCGGGTTGCAGCAACCAGTCTTCGGTGACGACACGGTCGATGCCTTCCACCGACGGTGGCTGCCAGATGGAGAACCACCAGTCATCAGCGGCAATGTGCTGACGCAGATTGGCCAGGGCCCGCCGAAAACTCAGGGCCTCGTCGAACATTTCCTGCAACAGCGAACGTCCTGCCGGGCCCTCCATCATGGCCGATGCCACGTCCAGCGAGGCGATGATGCTGTACTGCGGCGAAGTGGAGATGTGCATCATGAACGCTTCGTTGAAACGATCCCGGTCCAGTTGCCGCGCGCCGCCGTCCTGAACGTGAATCATCGAGGCCTGGCTGAACGCTGCCAACAGCTTGTGGGTGGAATGGGTGGTGAACACCAGCGGGCTGTCTTTACTGCGGGAAGTGCCCATGCCATAACGCCCGGCGAAGAACTCATGAAACGCCGCATAAGCATACCAGGCCTCATCGAAGTGCAGGACCTCGACGCTGTTGCCCAGGTTCTGCTTGATCAGCTCGGCGTTGTAACAGAGGCCGTCATAGGTGGAGTTGGTAATCACCGCGAGTTTGACCTTGGGCGCCCGGCCCTTGGTCAGCGGGCTGGCGTCAATCTTGGCCTGGATCGATTCGCGGCTGAATTCGCTCAACGGAATCGGGCCGATGATTCCCAGTTCATTACGCTCCGGGCACAGGTACAGCGGAATGGCCCCGGTCATGATGATCGAATGCAGCACCGACTTGTGACAATTGCGATCCACCAGCACCAAGTCATCCCGGGCGACCATCGAATGCCAGACGATCTTGTTGGCGGTCGAGGTACCGTTGATGACGAAGAAGGTGTGGTCGGCACCGAAATTGCGGGCGGCACGGGCCTCCGCTTCCGCCAGGGGACCGGTGTGATCGAGCAGCGAACCCAGTTCCGGCACCGACACCGACAGATCCGAGCGCAGGGTGTTTTCCCCGAAGAACTGGTGGAACGCCTGTCCGACCGGGCTCTTGTGGTACGCCACGCCACCGCCATGACCGGGCGTGTGCCAGGAGTAATTGGAGTCGGCGGTGTGTTGCACCAGGGCTTTGAAGAACGGTGGCAGCAGGCCATCCAGGTATTTGCGCGCGGCGCGGGCCACCTGACGGGCGAGGAATGGCACGGTGTCTTCGAACAGGTAGAGAATGCCGCGCAGCTGATTGAGTTCAGCCATGGCGTCGGCCGGCGCGTTTTCCAGGGTTACCTGTTCGCCAAGGGCGAAGATCGGCAGATCCGGCGCACGAACCCGCGCCAGGCCGATCAGCTCGGCCATGTTGTGCAGCAGGTGCGAGTTTGTGCTCGCGTCCTCTGCCGCGATCAACATGCATGAAAGGCCGTGATGGGTCGAGGCGACGAGGCGTCCTTCGGTGTAATCCACGGCGCCGAGAATACTGAAGCCTTCCTGCTCCAGCTCCCGGGCAATACCGCGCACACGGTCACCGGCGACGGTGTCGGCCTTGATGTCGCGATGAACGATCAGGACCGGGAATTTCAAATCTTTATACATGAGGCTCAGTGTCCTGAGGCGGCGGGCCGTAGTCCGCCAATCACCTCAGGGTAGAGGGTTCGAGCGCATGTGGCGAGCTCGATGCCCTGAAGCGGGTCGGTGGATGCACCATGGTGAAGCACCAAAACCTGATGCCACGACAAACTTTTGTGGCGAGGGGGCTTGCCCCCGTTCGGCTGCGCAGCAGTCGTAA
>DQGF01000390.1:0-238 GCA_003525045.1 Pseudomonas sp.
GCATGGACGGCACCATCCCGCGCCGCGAGCTGCCCGGCGTGTTGCAGGCCATCGCCGCGTTATCGGCCGAATATGACCTGCGGGTGGCCAACGTATTCCACGCCGGTGACGGCAATATGCACCCGTTGATTCTGTTCGATGCCAATCAGCCGGGCGAACTCGATCGCGCCGAAGCCCTGGGCGGCAAGATCCTCGAATTGTGCGTGAAGGTCGGTGGCAGCATTACCGGCGAACACGG
>DQGF01000390.1:581-742 GCA_003525045.1 Pseudomonas sp.
TCAACAGCGATGAGCTGACCCTGTTCCATGCGGTCAAGGCTGCCTTCGATCCCAGTGGCTTGCTTAACCCCGGCAAGAACATTCCGACGTTGCACCGCTGCGCCGAGTTTGGCGCCATGCACGTGCACATGGGGCAGCTGCCCTTCCCTGAACTGGAGCGT
>DQGF01000390.1:921-5620 GCA_003525045.1 Pseudomonas sp.
CTCAACCAGCAGCAGCGGCTGAAATGCGCCTTCGATGCGCAGGGGCTGCTCAATCCGGGCAAAGTGTTTCCGACGCTGCACCGCTGCGCCGAGTTTGGCGCGATGCATGTGCACATGGGTCAGATGCCCTTCCCTGAACTGGAGCGTTTCTGATGCGCAGCGAACAGGATATCGATGACAGCGGCGCCCTGCTGGAACAGGTCAACCAGGCGCTGCAAAACGCCACGCCGTTGCGCATCCAGGGCTCCAACAGCAAGGCGTTCCTGGGCCGCATCGTTGCCGGTGAAGTGCTCGACACGCGCTCGCACCGGGGCATCGTCAGCTACGACCCGACTGAACTGGTGATCACCGTCCGCTGCGGTACGCCATTGGCCGAACTTGCCCAGGTGCTGGACGCGGCGCAGCAGATGCTGCCCTGCGAACCGCCGTCCTTCGGTGACGGCGCCACTGTCGGCGGCATGATCGCCAGCGGGCTGTCGGGACCACGTCGCCCCTGGTCAGGCTCGGTTCGCGACTTTGTGCTCGGCACCCGGGTCATCACCGGCCACGGCAAGCATTTGCGCTTCGGTGGCGAAGTCATGAAAAACGTCGCCGGCTATGACTTGTCGCGCCTGATGGCCGGCAGCTACGGTTCACTTGGGGTGATCACCGAAGTCTCGCTCAAGGTCCTGCCCAAACCGCGGCAATGCTTGAGCATCAGCCTGGACATGGACAGCGATCGCGCCTTGCTGCGCCTGGCGGAATGGGGTCAGCAACCGCTGCCGATCAGCGCCGCCTGCCACGACGGTCAGCGCCTGCACCTGCGGCTCGAGGGTGGCGAAGGCTCGGTGGCGGCGGCCCATGACCGGTTGGGTGGCGAGCGGCTGGATTCTTCTTATTGGGCGGACCTCAACGAACATCGCTTGAGCTTCTTTGACGAGGACCAGCCGCTCTGGCGCCTGTCGGTGCCGCACAATACCCCTCGACTGTCGCTGCCCGGCCGGCAACTGATCGACTGGGGCGGCGCGCAGCGCTGGCTCAAATCCGATGCCGAGGCCTCGTTCATCCGCTCGATCGTCGATGAGGTCGGCGGGCATGTGACCTGCTACAGCCACGGCCTGATCGACAGCCCGTTCCAGCCGCTGCCGGAGGCACTGCTGCGTTATCACCGCAGCCTGAAACAGCAACTCGACCCTCGGGGCATCTTCAACCCCGGTCGCCTGTACGCGGAGCTTTGACCCATGCAGACCACCTTGAGCGAACAAGCCCGCCAGCTGCCCCGCGCCGAAGAAGCTGAGAGTATTCTGCGTACTTGCGTGCACTGCGGTTTCTGCAATGCCACCTGCCCAACCTATCAGTTGCTCGGCGATGAACTGGATGGCCCACGGGGGCGTATCTACCTGATCAAGCAGGTATTGGAGGGCAACGAGGTCACGCAGAAGACCCAACAGCACCTGGATCGCTGCCTGTCGTGCCGCAATTGCGAAACCACTTGCCCTTCCGGCGTCGACTACCACAACTTGCTGGACATCGGCCGAGCGGTGGTCGATGCGGCCGTGCCGCGCTCGATCGACCAGCGTTTGTTGCGCGAAGGATTGCGCGGCGTCGTGCCCAATCCGGGACTGTTCAAGGCACTGGTCAGCAGCGGTCAGGTGTTCCGCGCGTTGCTGCCCACGACCTTGCAGGCCAAGTTGCCGCGCCGCGTTTACCCGGCCAAGCCACGTCCGACCACGCGTCACGCCCGGCAGGTACTGATGCTCGAAGGCTGCGTGCAGCCGAGCCTGTCGCCCAATACCAATGCGGCCACCGCGCGCGTCCTGGATCGACTGGGGATCAGCGTCATAGCGACCCGCGAGGCAGGCTGCTGCGGCGCCGTGGACTATCACCTCGACGCCCAGGCCGCCGGCCTCGATCGCGCCCGACGCAACATCGATGCCTGGTGGCCGAGCATTGAAAGCGGGGCCGAAGCCATCGTGCAAACCGCCAGCGGTTGCGGCGCCTTTATCAAAGACTATGGGCACCTGCTCAGCGCCGACCCGGCCTATGCCGAGAAGGCGAAAAAGGTCAGCGCGCTGGCCAAAGACCTGGTCGAAGTGCTGCGCGACGAGCCGCTGGAAAAGCTCGGCGTGCACAGCGACCAGCGCCTGGCGTTTCATTGCCCCTGCACCTTGCAGCACGCACAAAAACTCGGTGGCGCGGTCGAGGCGATCCTGACCCGCCTGGGCTTCAACCTCACGTCCGTGCCCGACAGTCACCTGTGCTGCGGCTCGGCGGGCACCTATTCATTGACCCAACCCGTACTGTCCCGACAACTGCGCGACAACAAGCTCAATGCGCTGGAAAGCGGGAGCCCCGAAGTCATTGTCACGGCCAATATCGGCTGTCAGTCTCACCTCGACGGTGCGGGCCGAACCCCTGTCAGGCATTGGATCGAACTGGTCGAAGCCGCATTGCCATAACCCAACACTGGAGAATCTTATGAAAAGCAAAGCCGTACTGAGTCAGACCGAAGTCAGCCAGATCCTCGCTGCCGCCCGCACCGAAGCACAGAACAACCAGTGGGCCGTGACCATCGCGATCGTCGACGACGGCGGTCACCCGCTGGCCCTCGAACGCCTCGACGGTTGCGCCCCGATCGGCGCCTACATCGCCACCGAAAAGGCCCGCACTTCGGCCCTGGGTCGGCGCGAGTCCAAAGGTTATGAAGAGATGGTCAACGGTGGCCGCCACGCCTTCTTGTCAGCGCCCCTGCTGACCTCCCTCGAGGGTGGCGTGCCGATCATCGTCGACGGCCAGGTCATCGGTGCGGTCGGGGTGTCCGGGGTCAAGGCCGAGCAAGATGCACAAGTGGCCAAAGCCGGCGCGCAAAGCCTGAAATGAACAGGGCGCGGATCGCGCTAAATAAACACTGTGTGATGGAGATGGAAAAAGTGACCGATTTCGTGAATTGCCAAGGCCTCAAGGTCGCGCCCGTCCTGCAACGTTTCGTTGAGGTGGACGTGCTGCCGGGCACCGGTCTGGACCCGCAAACATTCTGGGGCGGGTTCGCCGCGCTGGTGCATGAACTGGCGCCGCAAAACCGTGCGCTGCTGGCTGAACGGGATCGCCTGCAAGCCGAACTGGATACCTGGCACCGCGCCCACCCGGGACCGATAAGCGACATGCCGGCCTATCGCGACTTCCTCAGCGAAATCGGTTACCTGCAAGCGCAACCCGCTGACGTCAAGGTCAGCACCAGTAACGTCGATACCGAGATCAGTGTGCAGGCCGGACCGCAACTAGTGGTCCCGGCGGTCAACGCGCGTTATGCACTCAATGCCGCCAATGCGCGCTGGGGATCGCTGTACGACGCACTGTACGGCACCGATGTGATTTCCCATGACGACGGCGCCGAGCCAGGCCGGGCCTACAATCCCGTGCGCGGAGCGAAAGTCATCGCGTTTGCCCGGGCGTTCCTCGACCAGGCCTTCCCCTTGAGCAGCGGTACCCATGCAACAGTGCGCCGTTACCAGATCGAAGGCGGAACACTGCAGGCCACCTTGAACGATGGCAGCCAGACCGGCCTGGCCAACGCCGCGCAGTACATCGGCTTTCAGGGCTCGCTCACCGACCCTAGCGCTGTCCTGCTGAAAAACAACGACCTGCATGTGGAGATCCAGATCGACCGGCAGAGTGTCATCGGTCAGGCCGACGCTGCCGGGGTCAAGGACCTGCTGCTGGAGGCGGCGCTTTCGACCATCATCGATTGTGAAGACTCGGTGGCGGCGGTCGACGCCGACGACAAAGTGCAGGTCTACCGCAACTGGCTGGGCCTGATGAAGGGCGACCTGAAAGAGGACCTGGAGAAAAACGGTAAAACCATCACCCGCCGGCTGAATCCGGACCGCGAGTACACGGCTGCCGATGGCAGCTCGCTGACGCTGCATGGGCGCTCTTTACTGTTCATCCGCAATGTCGGGCACCTGATGACCAACCCGGCCATCCTCGACAAGGGCGGCCTGGAAATCCCGGAAGGGATTCTCGACGGCGTCATCACCAGCCTGATCGCCCTGCATGACCTGCAACGCCGTGGCAACTCCCGGACCGGCAGCGTCTACATCGTCAAACCGAAAATGCACGGCCCCGCCGAAGTGGCCTTCGCCGAGCTGCTGTTCAGCCGCATCGAAGACCTGCTGCAGCTGGAACGCCACACCCTGAAAATGGGCATCATGGACGAGGAACGCCGCACCAGCGTCAACCTCAAGGCCTGCATTGCCGCCGCGTCTTCACGGGTCGCCTTCATCAACACCGGCTTCCTCGACCGCACCGGCGACGAGATGCACAGCGCCATGCAAGCCGGTGCGATGCTGCGCAAGGGCGACATGAAAGGCACGTCGTGGATCGAGTCCTACGAGCGCAGCAACGTACTGGTCGGCCTGGACTGCAACCTGCGCGGCCGGGCCCAGATCGGCAAAGGCATGTGGGCCATGCCGGACCGGATGGCCGACATGCTGAAGCAGAAAATCGCCCACCCGAAAGCCGGCGCGAACACGGCTTGGGTGCCCTCGCCGACCGCCGCTACTTTGCATGCGCTGCATTACCACCAGGTCAACGTGCGCAGCGTGCAGGAAGCGCTTGAACGCACGGACTTCAATGGCGTCAGCCAGTCGTTGCTGGAGGGGTTGCTCAGCGTGCCGGTGGTGACCGAGGCCTCATGGTCGGCGGACGAGATTCGTCAGGA
>DQGF01000008.1 GCA_003525045.1 Pseudomonas sp.
TGGGAGCGGGCTTGCTCGCGAAGTGGCCCTAAAGCCAACCGCTCAATCCCGATAAAACACCTGCACCAGGTGATAGCCGAACTTGCTCTTGATCGGCCCATGCACCACCCGCAGCGGTTTTTTGAAGATCACCGCGTCGATTACGCCCACCATCTGCCCGGGCCGCACTTCACCCAGGTCGCCGCCGCGCTTGCCGGACGGGCAGGTAGAGTACTTCTTGGCCAGGACATCGAAGGCTTCACCCTTGGCGATGCGTTGTTTGAGCTGCTCGGCTTCTTCCGAGGTTTTCACCAGAATATGGCGGGCTTGAGCTTTCATTGGGGCAGGTACCTTGCAACGGTGGTGACAGCGAGGCGCGCGATTATGCCTTAACTCACTCGGGTTGACCGATCATCGTGCGAATCTTGTTGGCCAGCAGGTCGATGGAAAAGGGCTTGGCCACCATGTCCATGCCATCTTCGAGGAAACCCTGACGCTCGGCGGCTTTCTCCGCATAACCGGTCATGAACAGCACTTTGAGGTCGGGCCGGTGCTGGCGCGCGATTTCCGCCAGTTGCCGCCCATTCATCCCCGGTAGCCCGACATCGGTCACCAACAGATCGACCCGCAGATCTGATTCGAGCAAGGGCAGGGCGGTCTTCGCATCTTCGGCTTCATGGGCGTGATAACCCAGTTCGTTGAGCAGGTCGAGTACCAGCATGCGCACTGCCGGATCGTCTTCCACCAGCACCACGGTTTCACCGGCAATCGCCGGTGGCGCCTCGCCGGTGACCGGCAACAATGCAGGGTCCGGCACGGCGACGTACAACCGCGGCAAGTACAGACGAACACTGGTGCCCTGGCCCGGCAGGCTGAACAGGCTGACGTGGCCACCCGACTGCTGGGCGAAACCGTAGATCATCGACAACCCCAGACCAGTGCCCTGGCCAATGGGCTTGGTGGTGAAGAATGGATCGAAGGCCTTGGCCAGTACCGACGGCGTCATGCCGCTACCGTTGTCGCTGACGGCAATCATCAGGTAATCCCCGGCCTTGACCGACTCTGGGGTGGCGGTGTCGCTGTCGTCGAGATACACATTGGCGGTTTCGATCAGCAATTGGCCGCCATCGGGCATCGCGTCCCGGGCGTTGATCACCAGATTGAGCAGGGCGTTTTCCAATTGACTGACGTCAGTGCTGACCGGCCAGATTTCCTCGGCCAGTTGCAGTTTGAGCTCGATGTGGTCGCCCTTGGTGCGACTGAGCAGGTCTTCCAGGGAATGGATCAACTCATTGGCATCGAGCGGTTTGCGATCCAGTGACTGGCGCCGGGAGAATGCCAACAGGCGGTGGGTCAGCGCCGCGGCGCGGTTGGCGGAGGATACCGCCGCTTCAGTGAAACGGCCGATTTCCGCGGCCCGCCCTTCGGCAATGTAACGCTGCATCAAGTCGAGGCTGCCGATGATCCCGGTGAGCATATTATTGAAGTCATGGGCGATGCCGCCGGTGAGCTGGCCGACCGCTTCCATTTTCTGCGCATGCCGCAACGCTTCTTCGGCGCGTTCGCGTTCGAACATCTCGTTGAGCAGTTTTTCATTGGCTTCGGCCAATTGGCGGGTGCGGGCACTGACGCGTTCTTCGAGGGTTTCGTTGAGATTGCGCAGGGCTTCCTCGGTCTGTTTGCGCTCGGTTTCGTCGATCACGAAGATGTAGAAACCATTCACCGCGCCATCCGGGCCGTGACGCGGCAGGTAATTCATCAATGCCTGACGGATGCTGCCATCTCGATGCGAGGCGCTGATGCTGAAACAGCAGGCTTTTCCCGCCAGTGCTTCGGCGATGTAGCCGGCGCGCAAGGCGTAGGCCTCTTCGCCCAGTACGTCGCGAACCGTCCGACCGTAGAGTTCCTGGGGCGTCAGACCGTACCAGTCGAGGTAGGCGGCGTTGTTCAGGCGAAAGCGCTCCTCGCGGTCCACGTAACTGATCAGGATCGGCATGGCGTTGATGATCAGTTGCAGCTCGGTCTGGCTCTGGCGCAAGGCCTGCTCGGTGAGTTTGCGTTCGGTCAGGTCCAGCGCGGCACCGAGGAACCGGATCGGCCGGCCATGGTGGTCCTTGTAACAACGACCCCGGGCAAACACCCAGCGCAACTGACCGTCGGGTTGCAGCAGTCGATACTCTTCGGCGTATTCGGTGCCGTGGGTGATGGAGTGCTTGATGCTACGGGTGACCATGGCGCGGTCTTCCGGGTGCACGGCATGCAGATAGTCACTGATGGGCAACTGGCTGGCGAGCAATGGGTCGACGCCGTGCAGTTGGGCAAAGTGGGTGTCGGCAATGAAACGGTCGTCGCTGATGTCCCAGTCCCAAGTGCCGACGGCGTCAGTCGCCGCCAGGGCCAGTTGCAGGCGCTCCTCGGTTTCATGCTGGGCCTTGAGGCTGGCTGCCGAGCGCTGTTCCAGTTCGAGGGCGATGCGTCGGCGCTCGTTGGTTTCGATGGCCGTGACCAGAATCCCGGCGACCTGGGCGCTTTCATCGCGAATGGGGCTGTAGGTCAGGTCCAGCCAGAAATCGAAATCCTGGCCATTGCGTTGTAAGGTGAAGCGCTGTTCACTGTAGGTCCGCACCTGTCCTTGTAGGACAGCGCTGTAAATCGGGTCGGTAAAGTCTTTAAGTTCTGGCCAGATCTGGTGTGTGGGTTGTCCGAAAGCGTGGGGATGCTTGCTGCCGGCGAGCAGGGCGAAGCCATCATTGTAGATCTGCGTGAGTTGCGGCCCCCACAGCAATAGCATCGGCATCGGTGAATGAATCACAATGTCCACGGCGGTGCGCAAGCTCTGCGGCCAGGTCATGGCAGTGCCCAGCGGAGTGCCTGCCCAGTTCAGTCTGGCGATCAAGGTCTGGGTATCGCTGCCGGTCGGTGATGCGTTCATCAAATTGTCCTGCACTAAGTCGGTGTGGCGGCGTCTACTATCCTGGCATGGCAAAAGACGCTGGATGACCTGTTTTGGGTCATTTTTATTCATTGAATGCTTCGCGGATGCTTTTTGCCATGGAAATCGATGCGTTGTTGAAAGTCCTGGCCCACCAGGATGGCTCCGATCTATACCTGTCCACGGGCGCGCCACCTAGCGCGCGGTTCGATGGCGTGCTCAAACCTCTGGCTGAGCAGCCGTTCAAGCCGGGGGAAATCGCGGCCATTGCCGCGTCCATCATGGACGCCGAACAACGTCTGGAGTTCGATCGGGAACTGGAGATGAACCTGGCGATCTCGTTGGCGGGTGTCGGGCGCTTTCGGGTCAATATTTTCAAGCAACGAAACGATGTGTCGATCGTGGTGCGCAACGTCAAACTCGACATTCCGCGCTTCGAAGACCTCAACTTACCCTCGGTGTTGCTGGAAACGGTGATGCTCAAACAGGGCTTGATGCTCTTCGTCGGTGCCACCGGCTCGGGCAAGTCGAC
>DQGF01000444.1:0-376 GCA_003525045.1 Pseudomonas sp.
AGCAAGCTTCGCTCCTACAGGTCAAGGGGCGTTTGAGATATCAGTGCAGGCAGCCACTCACTGCACTGGAAGGAAATTGAGGAATAGCAGGCTTTGTGCGTAATTGAGACCAATCCGCCGGTAACGCTCATCGAGCATCTTGGTCAGCAGGTCCAGCCGCGCGACGATCTTGCCGAATTCCACGGCAAAACTCAGGTTGCTGCCCTCCTCCGAAATCTCGTTGGAGAACAGCAAGGGCCCGCCATTCTTGTTTTGCCGCTGGCTGAGAATCCAAGTGGCTTTCTCGATGTTGCGCGCGGCGTTGTTGACGAAGGTCGGGTTGATCGCATCGGTCATGTAGAACTCGAGACGATTGCCGTGGGCGGTAACCAGCCGA
>DQGF01000444.1:693-1292 GCA_003525045.1 Pseudomonas sp.
CCGACGGCATAGATGAAGGCCCCGACCCGGTCGCCGAGGAATTCCGGACTCATGGCGTAGCTCAGCGCCGCCAGGTCTTTTTTACCGCCCAGGGTCGGTAGCGGTTGCTGCATTTCGATGGCCATGCGCACTTGCTGTCCAGCGGTGCGGGCGTCGAGGAAGCCGGATTTCTTCAACTCCTCGGGGTTGCGCAGGTAGAGCTTGCTCATCAGCAAGTAGAGGCTGTCGAGGTTGTCGCGCATCGCCAGGGTTGCCATGCGGTCGACGCTGGTCTGGAGGAATTCCTGGGGCTTGCCTTCGCGGAACTGGTCGATGATGTCACCGCCCTGCCGCTGGCTGCACCCGGTGAAGAGGAGCATCGACAAACAGGCCAACAACAGGCTGTTACGGCGGATTTGCATCGTGATGAGGGGTAACACTCGAACCATGGGTGCTTGAACTTGAACATGGGCTTGCGGTGGGGATCGCCGCTGGCTGGCCATGGATAGAGCCGGGAATTGGGGAAAAGTGCAGTGCCGGCGGTCCGTAAGCGTTGGTGAGGCTCAAGACGGTATCTACAGGGGGCGCGTCTTTCCTGGCAGCACGCGTCATCGTTCACG
>DQGF01000444.1:1628-6995 GCA_003525045.1 Pseudomonas sp.
CAAGCTCGCTCCTACAGGGGAGGAGCTGGGGCAGGCTGCGATCTTTTGATCTTCCAACGGAACCACCGAGGTATTCTGCTGCCAACCGAAGAGTCCATGCGTAATAAAAAAGGAGAGGTTCATGCGCACCCTCGAACTGGCAGGCGTCAATGTACCGGTCATCGGCCAGGGCACCTGGCGCATGGGTGAGGATCCCTCCCGAAACAGCCAGGAAGTCGCAGCGTTGCGCCTGGGCATCGAGTTGGGCATGACCCTGATCGACACCGCCGAGATGTATGCCGAAGGCGGCGCCGAGGAAGTGGTGGGCGAAGCCATCGCCGGTAGGCGCGACAAGGTCTTTCTGGTCAGCAAGGTTTACCCGCACAACGCCAGCCGCAACGGCATCCCCCAGGCATGCGAGCGCAGCCTGCGGCGGCTGAACAGCGATTACATCGATTTGTACCTGCTGCACTGGCGCGGTCAGTACCCCCTGGAGGAAACCGCCGAGGCCTTCGAACGCCTGCGCGAAGCAGGCAAAATCGGCCGTTGGGGTGTGTCCAATCTCGACCTGGATGATCTGCACGAGCTGGCCGCGCCGGCCTGCGCGACTAATCAAGTGCTCTACAACCTGGAAGAACGCGGCATAGAATTTGATCTGCTGCCCTGGTGCCAACAGCAGCGCCTGCCGGTCATGGCCTACTGTCCGATCGGCCAGGGTGGGCAGATGCTGACCCATTCGGCGCTCAAGCAGGTTGCCGCCCGTCATGACGCTACGCCGGCGCAGGTTGCACTGGCATGGATTCTTCGTCAGAACGACGTGATCGCCATCCCCAAAGCGGTCAGACCTGAACATGTGCAATTGAATGCACAAGCCGCGCAATTGCGGCTGGAAGCCGGGGATCTTGAGGCGCTGGACCACGCGTTTCGCGCGCCACAACGAAAGCAGCGGCTGGCCATGGTCTGAGCCATCGCGGTTTTGTCAGAGGGCTTGCGCATGAGAAGCACCGATCCACTCGACAGGTTCAACCTGCAACGCTTTATTCAGGCGCAAAACCCGGTATTGGAACGGGTTCAGGATGAGCTCAGTGATGGCCGCAAGCGCAGCCACTGGATGTGGTTCATCTTTCCGCAATTCACCGGACTGGGTGACAGTGAGATGTCCCGTCTTTTCGCGATTCGATCCGCAGCAGAAGCGGTGGCCTACCTCCAACACCCCGTGTTGAGCGCACGACTGCGTACCTGCACGCAATTGGTCATGGACATCGAGCAGCGCCCGATCGCGGCGATTTTCGGCCATCCCGACGACCTCAAGTTTCATTCCTCGATGACCTTGTTCGCCCAGGTCGCCACCGATGACGATCTCTTCAGTCGGGCACTGGATCAGTATTTCCACGGCATCCCTGACGCGTGGACATTAACCCTGCTGGACTCAAAACAGGCCTAGTTGCCCACCGATCAGGGTTGAGAAGTCGTCGTCGACGAAGGGCAGGATCGCATCCGCCACCGGTTGCAGTTGCCGGGTAACGTAGTGGTCGTAATCGATGGGTGCGCTGCGGATCTCCAGCGGCTCGGGCCCGGCGACGCTGATCACGTAGCTGATCCAGCCACCGTTCTGGTACTGCCGCGGGCGGCCCTGCCGGTCGTTGTAGTCGTCGGCGATGCGCGCCGCTCGCACATGGGGCGGCACGTTACGTTGATAGTCGTCGAGGGGGCGGCGCAGGCGCTTGCGGTAGATCAGCCGGTCATCGAACTCGCCGGCCAGGGTCTTGCGCACGTAGTCGCGCACATAATCCTGATAGGGCTTGCGATTGAAAATGCGCAGGTACAGCTCCTGCTGGAATTGCCGGGCCAGCGGCGACCAGTCGGTGCGCACGGTTTCCAGGCCCTTGTAGACCATTTCGTCGGTGCCATCGGCGCGGGTCACAAGCCCGGCATAGCGCTTCTTGCTGCCCTCCTCGGCGCCGCGAATGGTTGGCATCAGGAAGCGTTTGTAGTGGGTCTCGAACTGCAACTCCAGGGCACTTTCCAGGCCATATTCCTGCCGCACATGCTCGCGCCACCACTGGTTGACGTGGTCCACCAGCGCGCGGCCGATCTGCGCCGCTTCGTCCTGACCGTGGGCACGGCGCAGCCAGACGAAGGTCGAGTCGGTGTCGCCGTAGATCACCGTGTGGCCCTGGGCTTCGATCAACTGGCGGGTGCGCAGCATGATTTCGTGGCCGCGCAGGGTGATGGACGAAGCGAGGCGCGTATCGAAAAAGCGGCAACCACTGGAACCGAGCACGCCGTAGAAGGCGTTCATGATGATCTTCAAGGCCTGGGACAACGGCGCATTGTGTTCACGCTTGGCGGTTTCCCGGCCTTCGGCTACGCGGGCGACGATCGCCGGCAGGCAATGCCGGCTTCTGGAAAAACGTGCACCGCGAAAGCCTGGCACCGACTCGCTGTCAGCGGGATGCTTGAGGCCTTCGATCAGGCCCACCGGGTCGATGAGGAAGGTACGGATGATCGACGGATAAAGGCTTTTGTAGTCCAGCACCAGCACCGATTCGTACAACCCCGGTTGCGAGTCCATGACGAAACCGCCGGGACTGGCCTGCGCAGGCTTGGTCCCGAGGTTCGGCGCGACGAAACCCTGGCGGTGCATCAGTGGCATGTACAGGTGGGTGAATGCCGCCACCGAACCGCCGCTGCGATCCGCCGGCAAACCGGTGACGCTGGCCCGTTCCAGGAGGAAGGTCAGCAGCTCGGTCTTGGCGAAGATCCGCGTCACCAGCTCGCAGTCCTTGAGGTTGTACTTGGCCAGGGCCGGTTTGTCCTCGGCGAACATCCGGTTGATTTCGTCCATGCGCTGATACGGCGTGCTGATCGCCTTGCCTTCGCCGAGCAGGGTTTGCGCGACGTTTTCCAGGCTGAACGATGGAAAGCTCCAGGTCGCCGAGCGCAGGGATTCGATGCCGTCGATGATCAATCGCCCGGCGGCCGAGGCGAAGTAATGGTTGCGGCTGCCGTGTTCGCGCCACTGCATTTCCTCGCCGCCACGCCCCAGTTTCAGCGGCACCGCCAGGCGCCGGGCGTGCTCGTGAAGCACGCGCAGGTCGAACTGCACGACGTTCCAGCCGATGATCGCGTCGGGATCATGGCGGGCAAACCATTCGTTGAGTTTTTTCAGCAGCAGGGTTCGGGAGTCACAGTATTCGAGCTGGAAATCCACCGCGCTGTCGTCGCCGTTGGGCGGGCCTAACATATAGACCTGGCGCTCGCCGCAGCCTTCCAGGGCGATGGAATACAACTCGCCCCGGGCGGTGGTTTCGATGTCCAGGGACACCAGCCTGAGGTTGGGCCGGTAGTCCGGGTCGGGTTTCATCTGCGCGTCGAGCAGCAGGCCATCGGCAGTGGGCGTACCACCAAAGACCACCGGCGCCGTGATGAACCGCTCCATCATGTAGCGCTCCGGCGGACGCACGTCGGCTTCGAACATATCGACGCCGGCCTTGCGCAGCGCGGTTTCCAGGCGCATCAGTTGACCATGCTGCTGGCAATACAGACCGAGCACCGGGCGATGCTCGAAATCCTGCAAGGCCAGTGGTCGCAGTTCAACGTTTTTTTCGCCGCGCAACAGCGCCTCGGCCTGCTCGCGCTGGACCGCCGGGATGAACGCCACCGAGGGTTGATAAGGCAGGCGGATACGCTGGGGACCGGTATCGGTCGCCAGCCAGAACTCGACTTCCGTACCGGCCGGTGTGTCGCGCCAATGCCGTGTCAGGACGAAGCCCCGCTGTAAATCCACCACTGCAACCTCAAATCTGTTTCAGGCGGCAATTCTACGCGTCATTGATGGGACACAGCGCAGATTGATCTGACGACTCGTACCTGCGGCGATGGCGGAGTCGGTACAGGCGCTGTCGCCGGTTGCGGGCTGTTGTTCTGTCATCTTTCGGACATCTTACTGACTTATTCTCCCGGCACTTTCTTTGTCTTAATAAGGTGCCGGCATGACGCTGCGCGTGTTGTTCCTGTGGGTGCTCTGCGCGAGCCTGCCGCTGGCGGCTTCGGCCGGTGATTTGCCGACACCCGAACAGGGTTCGGTGCTGCGCATCCAGGGTTCCAACACGATCGGCGCCGCACTGGGCCCGGCGCTGGTCGAAGGCTTGATGCGCGAACAGGGTTTGCACAAGGTTCACAGCGAAGCCCCGGACAAAGCCAACGAACTGCGTGTGGTCGGCGAAACCGTTCAAGGGCGCCGGGTGGTGGTGGACGTTGCGGCCCACGGTTCCAGCACCGGCTTCAATGCCCTGAAAACCGCCACCGCCGATCTCGCCGCTTCGTCGCGCCCGATCAAGGACAGCGAACGGGAAGCCCTGCAATCGCTGGGCGATCTGAAAAACCCAGGTGCCGAGCAGGTCATTGCCATCGATGGCCTGGCGATCATCCTTCATCCGCAAAACCCGCTGATTCAACTCGAAACTGAACAACTGGCGCGCATCTTCAGCGGCGAGGCCAAAACCTGGGAAGAACTCGGCGGTCGCGGTGGGACGATTCATCTCTATGCGCGGGATGACCAATCGGGCACTTATGACACCTTCAAGGAATTGATCCTCGCCGGTCGTGGGAAAGTGCTGAGCGGTGCCGCGAAACGTTTCGAATCCAGCGAGCAATTGTCCGACGCGGTGAGTCTGGACCCGCAAGGCATCGGCTTCATCGGCCTGCCCTACGTGCGCCAGGCCAAAGCCGTGGCCATCGCCGACGGTCAATCCCAGGCCATGATGCCGCTCAACAGCCTGATCGCCACGGAAGACTATCCACTGTCCCGTCGACTGTTCTTTTACCTGCCGCCCACCGGGAAAAATCCCTGGGCCGAAGCGTTGGTGGCATTCGCCCAAAGCAGCCAGGGGCAGGCCATCGTCGCCGCCAACGGTTTTATCGCCCAGACCGTCCAGGCCATGGCCGTCACACCCAATGCACTGATGCCTGAGGGTTATCAAGCGCTCAGTCGCCATGCCCAGAGGTTGTCGGTCAATTTTCGTTTCGAAGAAGGCAGTGCGACCCTGGACAACAAGGCCCGACAGGACCTCTCAAGAGTGCTCGATTATATAAAGCAGCATGACAAGTTCAATCGGCAGGTGACGCTGGTGGGATTTGGCGATGCCAAGAGCGATCCGGCGCGGGCCGATCTGCTGTCGAAACTGCGCGCCATGGCGGTGCGCCGGGAGCTGGTGAAAAGCGGTGTGGTGTTGCGCGAGATTCGCGGTTTTGGCGCCGAGATGCCGGTGGCAGCCAATAGTGCAGACGAGGGGCGGATCAAGAATCGGCGGGTTGAGGTGTGGGTGTATTGAGGACCTGAAATTTATGACACACCTGTGGCGAGGGAGCTTGCTCCCGCTTGAG
>DQGF01000444.1:7328-13415 GCA_003525045.1 Pseudomonas sp.
AGTGCGTAGCACTCACAAAAATCTATGTTGTGGTCAGATTTTTGGGGCCGCTACGCAGCCCAGCGCGAGCAAGCTCGCTCGCCACAGGTTTTTTCAGCTTGCCTGAGGATTTTGCCGGTCAGCCGAGCAATTTCTCCAGCTGCGCCGTGGTATCCACCGCGCCCATGGTCTTGGCTGCATCCAGCGCGGTGACACCATTGGCGTCCTTGGCCTTCGGATCGGCGCCCTTGCTGATCAGGTAGTCGACGATTTCGACGCGATTGAACATCGCCGCCATCATCAGCGCCGTACGGCCGTCGAAGGACGAACCTTCAACCTGCGCACCGCCTTCGACCAACGCCTTGACCACCGCCAGGTCGCCCTTGAACGCCGCGCCGGCAATCGGGCTCTGGCCGTTGTCGTTGCGGATTTCCGGGTCGGCCTTGTGCTCGAGCAGGACTTTTACGGTCTCCACGTGGCCGTGGTAAGCGGCCAGCATCAACAAGGTATCGCCCTTGTGGTTGCGCAGGTTCGGCGGCAGGCCCTTGGTCAGCAGCGCAGCCATCATGGCCGCATCGCCCTCGCGCGCCTTGTTGAATACCTGTTCGGCAAATTCAGCGGCTTCTTCGGGGGTCATCTGGCGGCTTTGGTCTGACATCGGGGACTCCACTTTCAGTTATTCGCAAAGCCGACAGTTTCCCGATGAGCCCCGAAGCTGTCACTTGTTTTTTCTCGTGGACGGCCATAGCGACATTCAATAACGGTACTTGCCAGCGTGAATGTCCATCAGCAACTGCTCGGTGACCTGCACATAAGTCCCGGTCCCGGGCAGCCAGGCGTAGATCGGGTCGTCACCGGTTCTGCCGGGGTCGAAGGCTTCGTCCTTGAGCCGGGTCTTCTGGTATTTGAAGGTCCCGGTGGTCTCCATTTTCACTTTTACCCGCAGGAACAAGGGCACTGCATAGGCCGGCATTTGCTCCCGGGCGAAAGCCAGCAGCTCGCTGAAATCCAGGGTCGCCAGGGATTCGGCGGGCGTGATCGCGGCCATCCCGGCACGGCCGTTGGTGTTGCGGATTTCCACGCCATAGGCCACGGCTTCGCAAATATTCGGGTGCTGCAACAGGATGTTCTCAACCTCGGTGGTTGAAACGTTTTCACCCTTCCAGCGATAGGTATCACCCAAACGATCAACGAACTGGGCGTGACCGAAACCGATGTTGCGCAGCAGGTCGCCGGTGTTGAAATAACGGTCGCCCTTTTCGAACACATCATGCAGCACGACCTTTTCGGTCTTCTGCGGATCGGTGTAGCCATCCAGCGGCGCCTTGTCGTCGATCTTCGCCAACAACAAACCCTGCTCGCCCTTGGCAACCTTGCGCATGAAGCCCCTGGCGTCCCGAGTCGGCAAGCCACTGTCGTGGTCGTACGCCGCCAACTCCCATGACATCAGGGAAAAACCCACGGTGTTGTCGAAGTTGAGAATGTTGCTGAAGCCGATGTTGCCGTCACTGGCGGCGTAGAGCTCGCAGATGTGGTTTACGCCAAATCGCGTCTTGAATTCGCTCCACGCGCCGGGGCGCAGGCCATTGCCGATCATCTTCGTCACGCTGTGCTGGCTGTCGTCGGCAGCCGGCGGTTGATCCACCAGATAACGGCACAATTCGCCGACATAACCGAGGGTGGTCGCGCGGTACTTGCGTACATCGATCCAGAATTGACTGGCGCTGAATTTGCGGCGGATGGCAAACCCCGAGGCGCCACTGATCGCCGAGCCCCAGCACACGCACAGCCCGGTGGCGTGATAGAGCGGCAAGGTGCAATAGACAACATCCGCGGGGCGCATATCCAGCGCGATCATGCCGAAGCTCGCTGAACTGCGCATCCAGCGGCCGTGCTTGAACACCCCGGCCTTGGGCAACCCGGTGGTGCCTGAGGTGTAGATGTAGAAACAAGGGTCGTCGAGAAAAACCTGCTGACTGCTGGCGGGGTTGTCACTGCAGGCATCGACGCAGGCCGTCATCAGGTTGATAAAGCCGTCGGGCGCTATGCCCGGGTGGGTATAGGTACCTTGATCAGCGATAAACCAACTATGTGCGGACGTGATCGACACCCGTTCGCGCACTGCCGAAAATACCGTTTCCAGCTCCTCCCCGACAATAATCGCCGCGGGCGTCACCAGGTTCAGGCTGTGAGCCAGGGTGTCGCGGGTTTGCGAGGTGTTGAGCAAGGCGCTGATCGCGCCGACCTTGGCCACCGCCAGAATCGTCACCAGCAGTTCCGGGCGATTCTCGATGAACACCGCCACCACATCGCCCTTGCGGATGCCTTGGGCAATCAGGTGATGGGCAATGCGATTTGCCCATTGGTTGACCTGTGCATAAGTCAGCGCCACCTCGCCCTGCAGCAATGCCGGGCCATCGGGATTGCGCAAGGTCGCCTGCTCGAAGCTCCAACCCAAGCCACAGGGTTGGGTCGGGTCCTTGACGTTGGCTGCTTTCATGCCTTTCACCACCCGGGGGATGGCTTTGGCTATGGAAGGCAGCTTGCGGAGCATCATGCCCCAGGTAATCGTGTCGTTCGGCATGCTCACGGTTGCTCCCGTTCGATCTTTTTATTGTCGGGTGGCGTTTGAATGAGGCCGAAAATACGTCAGCGCTTCCTGGGCTGTACACGCGGTTTTTGAAATGTTTTGTATCCACGGCTCCGGCAATCGAAATCGCGAGTATCCGTCAGCCAATTGGTTCCGTCGGATCCGCAGGGACCACGCAAAATGCAGGATGCACGATGGCCTTTCATGCAGTTTGCACGAAAGCAAAAATTGGGCTTTAAATTAAGCTATTGATTTATAAGTATTTTTTTAATTACAAATGCTGGCATAAAGGCTGCAACTATCTCTCCATGCTTGCCAATCAAGTGCTAACGGAGCTGATAGACATGAGCCTGATCCAAGAGAAATTTTCGTCGCTGTTCTCCAACTTCGAAGTGACCACCCAGCCACGTCCTGACGGTGGCATCCTGCTGACCCTGCGCAGCACCGAAGGCAAAGTGTTCAAACGCTCGATTTCCTACCAGCAATTGCATGCTGGCGATCAATTGTCGTGGGTGATCAGCGCGATCCGCCGTGACCTTGCCGAACAGGCCAGCGAACTGCCGCAGATCTCCATGCTGCAAAGCCAGCAACGGTTTGCCCTGCCGACCTATCACTCGGCGTAAACCGTTGCAGCGCTGTAAACGAACAGGCCGTGAGCGATTTTCGCTTCACGGCCTGTGTTGTTTCTCCTACGCGATTACGTATGTACAGATGGATTGTGCTCAACGCCGACCCCTGTAGGAGCGAGCTTGCTCGCGAAAAACGTCAACGATAACGCAGTGTTTCTGATTGTCCGCGTCGTCCATGCGTTTTTCGCGAGCAAGCTCGCTCCTACAGGGTGCTCAGTCCTCAAGCAGCGGGAAGCGACTGGCGATGTCTTCGCCGGTGAAGTTGGCCTCCCAGCCTTCCGGGTTGTTGAACAGCCGGATCGCGACAAAATGCGGCTGCTCGCCCATGTCAAACCAGTGCTTCGTGCCGGCCGGGACCGAGATCAGGTCGTTTTTCTCGCAAAGCACCGCGTAGACGTAATCACCGATATGCAGGCTGAACAAGCCACGACCGGCAACGAAAAATCGCACTACGTCTTCGCCACAGCGGTGTTCCTCAAGGAGCCTGGCGCGCAGCTCGGCTTTTTGCGGGTGATCGCTGCTCAGGCTGACCACATCAACGGTGATGTAGCCGCGTTCAGTCATTAGCTTGTCGATTTGCTCCTGGTACGCGCCGATAATTTCTTCCTGGTTTGCGCCGGGCTGAAGCTTTGTCGCGGCTTGCCAGCGGTCAAAGCGCACACCCAGTTCGGCCAGGGTCGAAGCGATGTCTTCAAAGTGGGTCAGCACCTTGTTCGGCAGTTCCGGACTGCTGAGAGGGTAAACGGACAGGCTGCTCATGGTTATTTCCTCGGTTGTTCACGGGCAAGCTCATGGCCTGTCCTCGTGCATACATGTCGCAATCATAACGGCAGCCGCGAAAGCTGCGAGGCTGGCAATACTAAAGGTCAATGTGGCCCCGAGTGCGTTCCAGCTATAGCCGGAGTACAACGCACCCAATGCACCACCGGTGCCGGCCAGTGCCGCATACAACGCCTGGCCCTGCCCTTGCTGGCGTGCGCCGAAGCTGCGTTGCACGAACTGGATGGCCGCCGCGTGAAAGCTGCCGAAGGTCGCCGCGTGCAATACCTGGGCGAACAGCAAAACCCAGAGATAGTCGGCGAACGAGCCCAGCAGCACCCAGCGCAGCGCCGCCAGCAGAAAACTCGCCAGCAGCACTCGACGCACGGAGAACCGCGCGAGGATCTTGCTCATGGCCAGAAACATCAGGACTTCGGCCACCACTCCGACCGCCCAGAGCATGCCGATCACGCCACGGCTGTAGCCGAGTCGCTCGAGGTGCAAGGTCAGAAAGGTGTAATACGGGCCGTGGCTCAACTGCATCAGGGCCACGCAGGCGTAAAACGCCAACACCCCGGGGCTGCGCAGCTGCTTGAGAAAGCCGTCCCCCGCCAGTCGCTCACCCTGAACCGGTTGGGCGTTCGGCACCCACAGGCTGCTGACCACGATTCCGGCCATGATAAGCACCAGCGCCACCGGGTAGATGTCGAGGCTGAGCCATTCGAACAGGCGGCCGAGCGCGACCACGGTGATGATGAAACCGATGGAACCCCACAACCGAATCTGGCTGTAGCGGGACGTCTGGCCCTTCAAATGTGCCAGGGTGATGACTTCGAACTGCGGCAGCACGGCGTGCCAGAAGAAGGCATGCAAGGCCATGACCATCGCCAGCCAGGCGTAGCTCTTGCTGACGAAAATCAACGAGAACGTCAGCAAGGTGCAGACCGCGCCGAAGCGCACGATGGCCAGGCGCTGGCCGGTGTAGTCACCGAGCCAGCCCCAGATGTTCGGTGCCACGCAGCGCATCAACATCGGGATCGCCACCAGCTCGCCGATACGCGCGCTGGAAAAGCCCAGGTGATCGAAGTACAGCGCCAGAAACGGCGCTGTCGAACCGAGCAAGGCGAAATAGAACAGATAAAAACTGGAGAGCCGCCAGTACGGGAGCGCCGCCAACGTCGTCAGACTGCAGCGGCTGTGAGATCAGCCATTAAAGCTGACCCAACACCGGAGTGCTCACGCGCACATTGGCGTTCTGCCCGCGGTGACGCAGCAGGTGATCCATCAGCACGATGGCCATCATCGCTTCGGCAATCGGCGTGGCGCGGATGCCGACGCAGGGATCGTGGCGACCTTTGGTGACGACTTCCACCGGGTTGCCATGGATGTCGATGGAACGGCCCGGCGTGGTGATGCTCGAGGTCGGCTTCAGCGCCAGGTGCGCAACGATCGGCTGACCGGAGGAAATGCCGCCGAGAATGCCGCCAGCGTTGTTGCTGAGGAAACCTTGCGGGGTCATTTCATCGCGATGTTCGGTGCCGCGCTGGGCAACGCTGGCGAAACCGGCGCCGATTTCCACGCCCTTGACCGCATTGATGCTCATCAGCGCATGGGCCAGCTCAGCGTCGAGACGGTCGAAAATCGGTTCGCCGAGGCCTGGCATCACGCCTTCAGCGACGACGGTGATCTTCGCGCCGACCGAATCCTGATCGCGGCGCAGCTGGTCCATATAGGCTTCCAGCTCCGGCACTTTGTCCGGGTCGGGGCTGAAGAAGGCGTTCTCCTCCACCGAATCCCAGGTCTTGAACGGGATTTCGATCGGGCCGAGCTGGCTCATGTAGCCGCGAATGACGATGCCCTGGCTGGCCAGGTATTTCTTCGCAATCGCACCCGCCGCCACGCGCATGGCGGTCTCCCGCGCCGAGCTGCGACCGCCGCCGCGATAATCGCGTTCGCCGTATTTGTGATGGTAGGTGTAGTCGGCGTGGGCCGGGCGAAACAGGTCCTTGATCGCCGAGTAGTCCTTGGACTTCTGGTCGGTATTGCGGATCAACAGGCCAATGGCGCACCCGGTGGTGCGACCTTCGAACACGCCGGAGAGGATCTCGACTTCATCGGCTTCCTGGCGCT
>DQGF01000444.1:13726-13863 GCA_003525045.1 Pseudomonas sp.
TCCTGGCGCTGAGTGGTGTGGCGGCTGGTGCCGGGTTTGCGGCGATCGAGGTCGCGCTGCAAATCTTCGAGGGAGATCTCCAGACCCGGCGGGCAGCCGTCGACAATGGCGACCAACGCCGGACCATGGCTTTCGCC
>DQGF01000444.1:14154-15741 GCA_003525045.1 Pseudomonas sp.
AACGCCGGACCATGGCTTTCGCCTGCGGTGGTGACAGTGAACAGCTTGCCGTAGGTATTGCCGGACATGCGGGACGCTCCGTGAAATCGAACCTGAAATACGTAATGCGCGCCAGTATACGCAGGCTACCCAAGTAGTTCATCCTCGAACCTTATGGGTGCCCGCGAGTCCAACCGGCATCTTGTTCATGATGGCGTGATGATGCTGCGAGTTCTAGCCTTGAGCCTTACCCTGTTTAGCGGATTTGTACAGGCCACTGTCCTGCAACGGCCAATCACTTTGGATACCGGCACCGGCGAGCTTTTCGGCTCGTTGTTGCTGCCCAAATCCGACCAACCTGTGCCGGTTGTCCTGATCATTTCCGGCTCCGGTCCTACGGATCGCGATGGCAACAACCCCGACGGTGGACGCAATGACAGCCTGAAGCGTCTGGCCTGGGTCCTGGCCAAACACAACATCGCCAGCGTGCGTTACGACAAGCGCGGCGTGGCGGCGAGCCTCGCGGCGACCCCGGACGAACGCAACCTGTCGGTGGAAGCCTACGTGGCCGACGCCGAGGCCTGGGGTCGGAAGCTGAAAACCGATCCGCGCTTTGGCCAGCTGATCCTGCTCGGCCATAGCGAGGGCGCCTTGATCGCCACCCTCGCGGCACCGAGCCTCGACGCCGCCGCGGTGATTTCCATGTCCGGCAGCGCCCGACCGGTCGATCAAGTGTTGCGCCAGCAACTGAGCAATCGCTTGCCGCCGCCGCTGATGCTGCGCAGCAACGAGCTGCTCGACAGCCTCAAGGCCGGCCGTACCGACGACAATGTGCCGCCGCAACTGCAGGTGATTTTCCGCCCGAGCGTGCAGCCGTACCTGATTTCGCTGTTCCGCCAGGATCCGGCGGCAGCCTTTGGCAAATTGAAGATGCCGGCGCTGATCATCCAGGGCAGCAACGATATCCAGGTCGGGGTCAATGACGCCCGGCTGCTCAAGGCCGCCAAGCCGGACGCCGAACTGGCACTGATCGAGGGCATGAACCACGTGATGCGCATCGTGCCCAACGATGTAAAACGGCAATTGGCGTCCTATAAGGATCCACAATTGCCGCTGGCGGCTGAACTGGGCGCGCGAATCATCGGCTTTATTGACGGACTTCGCCCCCGTTAAGCGCTGCTTGCCCTCCAGTCCTGACCAAAACGGCCGATAAACCCTTGTCGCCAGCGCTATCGCTGGCGTCAAGCAGGGCTTGGACAGGATCTCGCCGTTATGACTGATACCCCGACTTCACCCGACACCACCGCTGAAACAGAGGCTGCGCCAGTGGTCGAGCTGCCGTGGGCGGACGTCCACGTCGAGCATCACAAGATGCTCCGTCTGGCGCCGTTGCACACCGACCGCACTACCGGTGCACGCCCGCTGCGCTTTGTCGAATTCGGTCATGCGGACCGCCACGGCAAGGATCGCAGCCTGATGCGCATGACCATCACCCTGCCCGGCCAGCGCGTGCGCAAGGAACAAAATCATCTGGACGTGTGGGTCGATCACCACACCCAACGGGTGCATTTCAGCCCTGACAGTGGCTTTCAGATCGAGCCGATGAAC
>DQGF01000444.1:16028-16547 GCA_003525045.1 Pseudomonas sp.
CAGTGGCTTGCAGATCGAGCCGATGAACCGCGGGATCGGCCGCTTCATGGCGGCTCAAGGCATAAGCTGGGCGAAGAACCGATGGCCCGGCTACACCGTCGACGGCACCGATCTGAACAACAAAGATGCGTTGAATGAAGACACACGTCTGCGTCGCGATCATTTTCTGCGCTGGCATGGTTTTGATGTGGTCTACGCCGACGCCCAGCATTTGAAGGGCAGCGTCAAAGAGGTGCGGGTCGGCGATCTGGTGGGTGGCTGGAACGTCGAAAAGCTGCAAGTGGTGGAAATTGTCGAAGCGGCGCAGATGCTGCAGCAAGCCGAGCAGAACCTGGCCGAGCAGGAAGTGAAGCTCAAGAAACACGAGGAAAAAGTCAGCCAGTACCAGCGCGAAGACGCCGGGCTGCGTTTCACCATTACCTGTCTGGTGGCGTTTGCGGTGTTTCAGGCGGGGTTGTTGATCTGGATTGCTACGCACCGCTGACGGATTGAGACTGCGGCGCGGCCTTCGCGGGCAAG
>DQGF01000225.1 GCA_003525045.1 Pseudomonas sp.
TCAAGACTGGTTACAACAACGACTCACCCGCCTTCTTGTGCTTCCAGCTGTCATTGCCCGGCAGCAACAGATTCAGCGCAATCGCCGTCACCGCGCACAGCGCGATGCCTTTGAGGCCGAAGTCATCCGGGCCAGTGCCGGTGCCGACCAGCACGCCGCCAATCCCGAACACCAAGGTCACCGAGACAATCACCAGATTGCGCGCCTCGCCCAGGTCGATTTTATGGCGAATCAGCGTGTTCATCCCCACCGCCGCGATCGAGCCAAACAATAAGCACAGAATCCCGCCCATCACCGGCACCGGGATGCTTTGCAGCAGTGCACCGAATTTGCCGACAAATGCCAGGCTGATGGCGAAAATCGCCGCCCAAGTCATGATTTTCGGGTTGTAGTTCTTGGTCAGCATCACCGCGCCCGTCACTTCGGCGTAAGTGGTGTTGGGCGGGCCGCCGAACAGTCCGGCTGCGGTGGTGGCAATACCGTCACCGAGCAGGGTACGGTGCAAGCCGGGTTTCTTCAGGTAATCGCGGCCGGTCACGCTACCCACGGCAATCACGCCGCCGATATGCTCGATGGCCGGGGCCAACGCCACCGGAACGATGAACAGGATCGCCTGCCAGTTGAATTCCGGCGCAGTGAAGTGCGGAATCGCAAACCACGGAGCGGCGGCGATCTTCGCGGTATCGACCACGCCGAAATAGAACGCCATCGCAAAACCCATCAGTACGCCGGAGAGGATCGGCACCAGGCGGAAAATGCCTTTGCCGAACACAGCGACGATCAGGGTGGTCAGCAGCGCTGGCATCGAGATCAGCATCGCCGTCTGGTAATGAATCAGCTCAGTGCCGTCACCCGCCTTGCCCATCGCCATGTTCGCGGCAATCGGCGCCATGGCCAGGCCGATGGAAATGATCACCGGGCCAATCACCACCGGTGGCAGCAAGCGGTCGATGAAACCGGTGCCTTTGATCTTCACGGCCAGGCCGAGGAAGGTGTAGACGAAGCCTGCCGCCATCACACCGCCCATGGTCGCCGCGAGGCCGAACTGGCCCTTGGCGAGGATGATCGGAGTGATAAAGGCAAAGCTCGACGCCAGGAACACGGGCACCTGACGCCTGGTGACGATCTGAAACAGAATTGTCCCCAGACCTGCCGTGAACAGCGCCACATTCGGATCGAGGCCGGTAATCAGCGGCATCAACACCAGCGCACCGAACGCCACGAACAGCATCTGCGCACCCGACAGCACCGTGCGCCAGAGCGGATCGTTGAACTCATCCTGCATGGTCACGCGTCCTTCTGCTTGGTACCGAAGATCTTGTCACCGGCGTCGCCCAGGCCTGGGATGATGTAACCGTGTTCATTCAATTTTTCATCAATGGAAGCGGTGTAGATGGTCACGTCCGGGTGAGCCTTCTCCACGGCGGCGATGCCTTCCGGCGCGGCCACCAGCACCATGGCGCGGATGTCGCGGCAACCGGCCTTCTTCAGCAGGTCGATGGTGGCGACCATGGAACTGCCGGTGGCGAGCATCGGGTCGATGATCATCGCCAGGCGTTCGTTGATTTCCGGAACCAGTTTTTCCAGGTAGGTGTGGGCCTGCAGGGTTTGTTCGTTGCGGGCCACGCCCACGGCGCTGACTTTGGCGCCCGGGATCAGGCTCAGCACGCCTTCGAGCATGCCGATACCGGCGCGCAGGATCGGCACCACGGTAATTTTCTTGCCGGCGATTTTTTCGACCGACACAGTGCCGGCCCAACCTTCGATATCGTAGGTTTCCAGCGGCAGGTCTTTGGTGGCTTCGTAGGTCAGCAGGGCGCCAACTTCCTGAGCGAGTTCACGGAAATTCTTGGTGCTGATGTCTGCGCGGCGCATTAGGCCAAGTTTATGACGGATCAGCGGATGGCGGATCTCGAGGATGGGCATGGGAAAGGCTCCGGCGGCGGGCAAAAAAACCGGCCTAGATTAATCTATCCGAGGGTGTTGTCCTATAGACATAGAGTACGTTAGTCCACAAAGGCTTGATCTGGCCGTACTTGATGCGTACCTTTGCCCGCTTTTCGTGACTACGTCCCCCCCACACACCCCCCTGGAGAGCGCCATGTCCGCTGATCTCGAGCATATCCGTCAAATCATGCGAGAGGCTGACTGCCTGTACACCGAAGCTGAAGTCGAGGCGGCCATCGCCCGCGTCGGTGCGCACATCAACGACCAGTTGGCCGAGAGCAATCCAGTGGTGTTCTGCGTGATGAATGGCGGGCTGATTTTCGCCGGCAAGCTGCTCACGCATTTGCAATTCCCGCTGGAAGCGTCCTACCTGCACGCCACCCGTTATCGCAATGAAACCAGCGGCGGCGATCTGTTCTGGAAAGCCAAGCCGGAAGTTTCGTTCATCGATCGTGACGTGCTGATCATTGACGACATCCTCGACGAAGGTCACACCCTGGGCGCGATCATCGACTTCTGCAAACACGCCGGCGCGCGCAAAGTGCACACCGCCGTGCTGATCGACAAGGACCACGACCGCAAAGCCCGCCCGGACCTGAAAGCCGATTTCGTCGGCCTGCCGTGCATAGACCGTTACATCTTCGGTTACGGCATGGACTACAAAGGCTACTGGCGTAACGCCAACGGGATTTTTGCGGTTAAAGGAATGTAAGAAAATGACCACGCCGAGCTTTCTTGATCAAACCTTGTTCACTGAATTGGCCAAGAAAGCCGCGGCTAATCCTCGCAGGCGTCAGCATCACAACTTGCATCAGATGGAAGATGCCTGTCACCGCATGGCAGTAGGGTTGCAGCCGAACACCTACATCCCGCCTCACCGCCACTTGGGCGAGAACAAAGCCGAAACCTTGTTGGTCCTCAAGGGGCGGCTTGGTCTGTTGATTTTCGATGAGTCTGGCACTGTGCTGAAAAAACAGATTCTGCAGGCCGGTGGCGACTGTGTCGGCGTGGACCTGCCAGCCGGCGTGTTCCATGGCCTGGTGGTGCTGGAAGCGGACAGCCTGATGTTCGAGTGCAAGGCTGGTCCTTATCGCCCGGTAGGTGAAGGCGAGCTTGCTCACTGGGCGCCGCGTGAAGGTGAGCCGGTTGTTGCCGAATATCAGGCATGGATGCGCGCGCAGTTCGATTGATCACCGCCACTTGTAGGAGCGAGGCTTGCCC
>DQGF01000084.1:0-17624 GCA_003525045.1 Pseudomonas sp.
TTGCTCGCGAATGCGGCGTGTCATTCAACATCAATGCTGAAGGTGCCGGCCTCTTCGCGAGCAAGCCCGCTCCCACAGGGTCGGTGTTTACTTATAAATAGTTGGAGCGCCACGATGTCCTCCTCATTTCACCCCACCTGGCCCGACCAGCACAAGGGCTGCCTCGCCCTGGCCTTCGACCTCGATGGCCCCACCGGCGATGCCATGCTCAATGGCTCGATCTGGCGCAAGCCCGAGTACTTCGGTTTCGGTGGTTACGGCCCCTATCGGGCGCTGCCGAGGATCCTCGACCTGCTCGACGCGTTCCGGATCCCAACGACGTTTTTCATCCCCGCCTGGGTGGTGGAGAACTGGCCGAAACAGTGCCAGGCGATTGTCGAGCGCGGACATGAGGTGGCCTACCACGGCTACAAACACGAATCCTTTTACGCCCTGACGCTGGAACAGCAAAAGGACGTGATGAACAAATCCCGCGAGGTGTTCTGGCAACACCTGCACATCCGTGCTGAAGGTTTCCGCACCCCGTCCGGCGACTGGCGAGCCGAGACGCCGGCCATGCTGGTCGAGGCCGGCGTGACTTACTCCAGCAGCATGCGCGGCGATGACCGACCGTACCTGGTCAAGGTGCCAGGCTTTGCCACGCCGCTGGTGGAAATCCCCGGCCGCTGGGAAATGGACGACTACGCTTCGATTGCCTACACCCGCGCGCCGGACTTTCCTTCGGGGCTGGACCGCACTGCCAGCTACGAGCTGACGCTGGACAACTGGTGCCGCGAATACGACGGCGCCATGAACGAAGGCTTGTGCCTGACCACCCTGTTCCACCCCAAGATCACCGGCAAACCGGGGCGCATCCTGTTGCTGGAAAAACTCTTCGCACACATGCGCCAACGCGACGACGTCTGGTTCGCCACCTGCCGCGATGTCGCCCAGTGGTGGCTGAAGGGGCATCACCATGGCTGACTCCACCGTCTGGCCCGAAGGCTACCGCTGCGCCGTGGTGCTGACCGTCGATTACAACGACATTCACGGCATCCTCACCCAGGCCCCTGAAGTCGCCGGGCGTGACAAGACGCTATCGGTCTGGCGTTATGGCAGCCAACGCGGCGTCGACCGCTTGCTCGGTCTGTTCGCAGAACTGGGAGTGTCCAGCAGCTGGTGCATTCCCGGTATCGTCGCCGAGGAAAACCCGGAACACATTCAGGCGATCCAGGCTGGCGGACACGAAATTGCCTGTGCCGGGTATCGGCATCAGAACTACGACACCCTCAACCTGGCTGAACAGAGCGCCGACATTGCCCGGGGCTGCGAGGCGTTGAAGGCACTGACCGGCCAGCATCCGACCGGGTTTCGCATTCCAGCTGGCAACGGCGCCCCGGGATTCATCGAGGTATTGAGGGAGCAAGGCATTCGCTGGTCATCGTCTTGGCGTGGTGATGATTTGCCATTCGCTCACCCAACGGCGCCCGAAGTGATCGAGCTACCGCTGCACTATGAGCTGGAAGACGAACCCTACTTCGCCTTCAACCTCAGCCCGGCCGTGCCGCCGGCACAATCGCGGATCGCCTCTTACAGCCATACCCTGGGCAACCTGCGAATGGACTTCGCCGGTTTTCATCGGTTTGGCCTGTGTTATGTGCTGCGATTGCACCCGGAAATCATTGCGACGCCGGGGCGCATCGGCGTGCTGCGCGAGTTGATAGAGGGGATCCAGCAGCACGATGACGTATGGATCGCCACCGGGGCTGAAGTCGCGCAGTGGTGGGCGGATTGCGCGGCACTTGTGACCGACGATCATCCCGCTTCAGTGTATGAACGGCATTATCGGGATTACCTCCTATGACGGAACGCATGCAGCGACTGGCGCAATTCTGCGTCGATACCCGCTTCGAAGACTTGCCGCCGGCCCTGGTGGCGCAAGCGAAACGGCACATTCTCGACACCTTCGGCGCATCCCCGGCCGGGGCTGGCAGTGAGGTGGCGAAGCAGGCACGTCAGGTATTCGCCGATGAAACCGGCGACACCCTGATCTGGGGCGGAGCCTCGAAACACTTGAATCGATGGTTTGTCTGCACGGGCCTCTTCGCGGGCAAGCCTCGCTCCTACAGGGTCAGGCGTCGAGCCACGATTAATTGATCGACACCAACCCTGTAGGAGCGAGGCTTGCCCGCGAATGGCGGCAACTCGCAATCGCGCCGAACTCTATAGAATCTGAATAAGGACATTTGCCCCACCGTGGCCACCTACTCGCTCGTTATCCGCCGGTTGATGATCTGCTCGCTGACCATCGTCGTCAGCCGCGCCATCACCAGCCCGCTGCTCACGCTGTTCCTGAGCAACAAACTCGGCCTCAACCAACAGGACGTCGGTTTGCTGCTGGGCATCGCCGTCTTCATCGCCACGTTGCTCGCGCTCTACGGCGGTTACATCATTGATCGTCTCGAGAAGCGCCGACTGCTGATCCTCGCCATGCTCTCCAGCGCCATCGGTTTCGTGCTGTTGACCTTCGCCGAAAACCTCTACCTGACCACCCTCACCCTGGTGATCACCGAGACCGCTTCGGCGTTGTTCCTGATCGGCTCGAAGGCGATCCTCAGCGAAAACCTGCCGGTGGGCCAGCGTGCCAAAGCCTTTTCCCTGCGCTATACCTTGACCAACATCGGCTACGCCACCGGCCCGATGCTCGGCGTGGTGATTGCCGGCGTGTATCCGATTGCACCGTTCCTGATCGACGGGGGTATCGCGTTTTTCAGCATCTTCCTGATGAGCGGGATCCCCAGGGACTCGGCCCAGACGCTGGCGATTGGCCAACCCCAGAGTTTTTTCAAGACCCTGGTCACGCTGAAGAACGACCGCACCCTGATCATGTTCACCTGCGGCTGTCTGCTCAGCACCGTGGTCCACGGACGCTTCACTTTGTACCTGTCGCAATACCTGCTGGTCACCCAGGACGCCAAGCGTGCCCTGGCAACCATGGCCGCCTTGCTCGCCTGCAACGCCATCAGCGTGATCCTGCTGCAATACCAGATCGGCCGCTTCCTCAAGCGCGAACAACTGCGCTACTGGATCGCCGGCGGCACCAGTCTGTTCATCCTCGGGCTGATCGGCTTCAGCCTGGCCGACAGCCTGCTGTCCTGGTGTGTGGCAATGTTCATCTTCACCCTCGGTGAAATGATCATTTACCCCGCCGAATTTCTCTTCGTCGATACCTTGGCCCCAGAGGCACTGCGCGGCAGTTACTATGGCGCACAAAACCTCGCCGCCCTGGGCGGTGCCCTGAGCCCGGTCATCTGCGGTTTCCTGTTGATGCACTCCCCCGCGCCCACCATGTTTTATGCCTTGAGCGCCCTGACGGCCATGGGTGGTTTCCTGTGTTTCATGAGTGGGCGTCGGGTGGCGATACCTCAAAAATAATGAACTCAAGCTTCATTAATATGAATTTGTCAGCATCAGGATTGAACGGCACACTGTGCCCGTTCCTCCCCCAATAGTGGGAACACCTTCAAGGGCTTTCTGGGTATCCCAGCTAAGCCTTTTTTTTGCCTCGTTTTTTTCTACGGGTTGTTTGCCTCATGTTTGCTCGCTGGTTACCTGCTGCCATCAATACCCGTCCTTCGGAATGGAGCCGCGCCGCCATTGGCATGTCGCTGGGCACGATGCTCAGCGTCTGGCTCTGCAGTCAGGTATTCGGCATGCCAGTGGCGCAGCACCTGATCGGCCCGCTGGGTGCCTCGGCAGTATTGCTGTTCGCCGTGTCCTCCGGCGCCCTCGCCCAGCCCTGGTCGATTCTAGGCGGCTATTTGAGCGCCGGGGTCGTCTCGTTGCTGGTCGCTCACGTGCTTGGACGGACCCTCGGCAGCGCTTGCCTGGCGGCCGGCATGGCGCTGATTCTGATGTGCTGGCTGCGTTGCCTGCACCCACCCGCCGGAGCACTGGCGTTGCTGTTGGTGCTGGCGGACCCGGCGACCATCGCCCTGGACTGGAAAGCCCTCGGCCCGGTGATGCTCAGCGGATCGATCCTGTTGCTCAGCGCCCTGGCCTACAACAACCTGACACGCATCCGTTACCCCAAACGTGCCAGCGAACCGGTTACCGCAGTGCCGGCCGATCACCCGCCAATCGACAGCCAGGCGATCACCGCCCAAGACCTTAAACTGGCCCTGGCGGAGATGGAGGCGTTCTTCGACGTTACCCCCGAAGACCTCGAACAGCTGATTCATATCAGTGAGTTGCACGCCAAACGTCGCAGTATTAGCGAAGTTATGAGCCAGATTGCCTGACGGCACACATCTCTGTGGGAGCGAGCCTGCTCCCGATGGCATCAACATGGTTTCAGATTAAAACCGTGTCGCCTGAATCGCGAGCAGGCTCGCTCCCACCCCGATCTGATTCCAGATACAAATCCAGTTCACAACACCAAACGACTGTAGGAGCGAGGCTTGCCCGCGAAGGCGGCCTTCCAGTCGATATATCCCGATTGCCAAACTTTTCGTCTACAAAATCAAAAACATTATTTGCTTTATTTGTATACAAAAGCATAATCCACTTCGTGCGAGTTCCTGACCAAGCGGTCAACAAATTCGCAAGCACCTCAAAGGGCCGCTGCCACCCTCATGGGTCCGCCCCTGGAAATAACAATAAAACTCTTGAGGAGTACTCGCTGTGGAAAGCCGCAAATCCGAAGCCTCGACGCTGGAACTCTCGCCGCCGTTACGCAATGGCTGGCTGGAGCGCATCTTCAAACTCAGCTTGCATGGCACCACGGTGAAGACCGAGCTGATTGCCGGTCTGACAACCTTCATCACCATGGCCTACATCATCTTCGTCAACCCCAACATCATGGCCGACGCCGGTATCGATCACGGGGCTGCGTTCGTCGCCACCTGCATCGCCGCCGCGCTGGGTTGCCTGTTGATGGGGCTGTACGCCAACTGGCCGGTCGGCCTGGCGCCAGGCATGGGCTTGAATGCCTTCTTCACCTACACCGTGGTCGGTACCATGGGCTACAACTGGGAAACCGCCCTCGGCGCAGTGTTCGTTTCCGGTGTGCTGTTCATGTTCCTGACGTTTTCCCGGATCCGCGAATGGCTGCTCAATAGCATCCCGGTGAGTTTGCGTTTTGCCATGGGCGCCGGTGTGGGCTTGTTCCTGGGGCTGATCGGTTTGAAAACCGCAGGCATCGTCGTTGATAGCCCGGCCACCCTGATCAAGCTCGGCTCCCTGCGCGAGCCTGGCCCGCTGCTGGCCGCCATCTGCTTCCTGATGATTGCCGTGCTCAGCTACCACAAGGTGTTCGGCGCGATCCTCATCAGCATCATCACCGTGACCCTGGCCGGCTGGGGCCTGGGCCTGGTGCACTACGAGGGCCTCATGTCGGCCCCGCCGAGCCTGGCACCGACCTGGATGGCCATGGACATCGCCGGCGTGTTCAACGTCAGCATGATCAGCGTGGTGTTGGCCTTCCTCTTTGTCCACATGTTCGACACCGCCGGTACCTTGATGGGCGTGGCCCAGCGCGCCGGTCTGGTGAACGCCGACGGCAAGATCGAAAACCTTTCCCGCGCCCTGAAAGCCGACAGTGCTTCCAGCGTATTCGGCGCAGTGGTGGGTGTGCCGCCGGTCACCAGCTACGTGGAAAGTGCCGCAGGTGTCGCCGCGGGTGGTCGGACTGGTCTTACCGCTGTGACCGTAGGTGTGTTATTTATTGCCGCGATGTTCTTCGCCCCGCTGGCCGGCATGATCCCCGCTTATGCCACCGCTGGCGCGCTGATCTATGTGGCGATGCTGATGATGGGCGGTATGGCGCACATCGAATGGGACGAGGCGACCGACAGCATTCCGGCGATCGTCACCGCGATCATGATGCCCCTGACCTTTTCGGTCGCCGACGGCATCGCGCTGGGCTTTATCACTTATGTGGTACTGAAAGCCTGTACCGGTAAGCACAAGGAAGTTTCCATCAGTCTGTGGGTGCTCTGCGCGATCTTCATCGCCAAGTTCGTTTTCTTGTAAGCCGTACACGTAGACCAGCCTCACCCCGTCGGGTGAGGCTTTTGTGCAAATGGAGGAAAGTGATGAGTCTGGATACCTGGCTGCTGTTCAGCGGCGCTGCGCTGGTGGTGATCCTGATCCCGGGACCCCTGTCTTTGTTGATGATCAGCAACAGTCTGAATTACGGTTTGCGCCGTTCGTACCCGGCATTTCTGGGGGGAGTGTTTGCTTCGATCTGCTTGCTCAGTGCTTCGGCGCTGGGTCTGGGCGCGTTGTTGCTCGCATCGGAACAGTTGTTCAGCGCCCTGAAGATCGTCGGCGCGCTGTACCTGTTCTACCTCGCCTGGCAGAGCTGGCAGCAATCGCGTCAGCCCTCGGTGGGCGCCGAAGTGCCCCAGGCTGCGCCGGTGCCACGTTTCCGTGCGCTGTTCGGGCGCGCGTTCGTGCTGGGTGCGAGCAATCCGAAGGACATTCTGTTCTTCGCCGCTTTTCTGCCACAGTTTTTGAGCGCCGAGCAGCCGTTCTTGCCGCAGTTGCTGATGATGATTGCAACCTGGACCGTGCTGGATCTGCTGTGCAAGTTGGCATATGGCCTGGGAGCACATGGCGCTGCGCGGTATCTGCGCAGCGGCAAGGGCCAAAGTTGGTTTAACCGCATCAGTGCCGGGTTGTTCGGCGGTGCGGGGACCGCCTCCTTGCTGAGTAGTCACTGACACCTTCGACTTGTATCTATAACAGCTGTTTGTACCTGCTCTGCTGCCCGCCTGACTCGCGAAGTTTCAGGGGGGCAGAACTTCGCCAATATCCCGCCCCACCTCATGGATCGTAGTGTTATATATCCATGTATCTGTTCGCTGGCGCTCTGCCAACTGTAATGCTTAGTAACAACTGACAAAAGACGGACCTAGTGCTGTCTGAAACCCGCAACACTTAGCAACAACAGCGTATATATTTATATCTAAAATTTTTCACACTGTGCCATCCTGCAAAAATCCGTGCGAGCTCTTACATTTTACGAAACACGGGTATATCAAGATTAAATATTCAGATGAGTGTGCATTAATAGCTTCTCTAAAATTATGCCCTCCACCTTTCAAAATCACTATTTCACCATTTTTTGGAGAGTAAGATAAATGGCTAAACCACCGAAAAAAACGCCTGCTTCCGACCCGGAAGGCAGCACTTCGACAACGACACGGGCCCCTTCTGAAAATACTCAGCTCCCCGGTAACCGGGTCACTATCGAGCCCGCTGATTTTCATTGGCCAGGAACAGATACAACACCCGGCACACGTCCCACGGATACTTCGCCAGACACCAATCCCTCTTCAGAATCTGCGATCATTACCACGGATATTCCAACTGTTGGACGCTCTTCGCCTGAGTTTCCTGACGATATGTCAATTTACCAGCCGCATTCCGCCAACACGCTGATACCTCTTGCAGATTCCGGGCTCTCACGCACTAGTGAAGGCTCGCTGTATGCCCGGATTGAACATATCGGTGATGTGCTCATACGGATAAATGCCAAGGGTCAATACGAAATTTCGACAGCATCGCAACACGTTATGGTGTTGACGAAAATCGAAGGAAGACCGCTGTGGCAGAAAAAAAACCAAAGCCCTCATCCGAAGGAAACAGACAGGAACGAGCCTGTTCCAGCCTTCAGACAAATAGTAAGCCTCGATGAGCTGATCATTCCGAGTAAATCCGCCAGAATCCTGCAACCCCCTGATAAGGATGGGCTTCGCCTGCATTCTTCCGGGAGACTATATGTCGATCTCTCTAACAACACTACCGTCATGGTCGTCCGAATAGAGGGAGGGAGATACCAGGCGAAGGACAGCAAAAGTCTGGACACGTATGGCCCGGTGCTTGAACGTATCGAAGGAACGTCGCGGTGGCAGCCTGAAGAGTCCGGTCCTGGGCCGAGCAAACACCCACGTCTTGAGCCGCCCGTCGAAACGGCGCACACATCTACCCATCCCGGCCCCTCAGACCCGGCCACGGTTTGGAATGGAAGGTGGCAGCCAGATGAGGGCGGCGCGATTCAGCCTTTCGCCTTACGCCATTCCAGGCATGCAAAAAAATTCAGATTAAATAATAGCTCATGGACTTCGCAGAATCCTTTTTACCCATTCACGGGTGAGACAGGCCAGAGGGCCCACTACAAAGAACTCCTTGATAACGCCCCACCCTCACTGAAGAATCCAACCAGCGCTGCCAATATCAAACAAAAAATAGAGACATTCACTCAGTGGGGAATGAAAATCGACATTCATTCTTTAGCATTTTTTAAGTTACCGGGTCAGGTGGTAACGGAAGTGAACGACATCAATGGCGGACTGATCGCAGACCTTGTCAATCGAAAATCAAATGGCCAGGCAGCCATTCAACGGATAATAGAACCGATGGCTGGATCAGGCTTTTATACCAACTATGCCAGGGCCGTCGGATTCAAAGGAGACATTATAACAAATGATCTTAATCCGCTGATTTCATGGACTCAAAAGGAAATCACCCAACAGCCTGACCGGGTAAAACACTATATCGATTTCATTAAAGGTGATCTGGTTACGCTGGGCAAGCAATACGGTTTTGAATTTGATCCTGTTAACCTTTCTATAAAACTTAAAAGCAAGCAACACAGCCAGGCACTCATTAACACCGAATCCGTGAAGAATTTTCGCGACGCAGTGAAGAGTTATTTTAATGAGGTCGTGGATGTTGTTGTTGAATTGAGAAACGGAGAAGTGGTTGTCAGCGAACCTCCAACGGGAAGAACATCTGTTAGCGCTCAATTACAAGGCGATGAGATCGTTATCAGCGACCCACCCTCCACTGCTGACGAAAAAGCGTTTCTCGCCGCAGTATTTTATATTGTCCAGAACAACAATCAACGTAACACCGGCATTGTCGAAATAAAAAAGATATCCAATGGAAATTACAGCCTTCATTTTCCTGTTTCCATGATGTTTACCGACGGTCCGTCAGTAAAATTATTGTCAAGCGGATTGGCAAACACCAATCACATCAATTACATCAGTCACCTTCATGCCAGCGCAGAGCGCCCCACGCATTTCGCGAATGAAGATGGGTGGATGTTATTAGACAGCATTCGTGACACCCCTTATGAAACAAAAAACCAGAGAGACCTGATCGTATTAAGCGGCCATTTTAGTGACACTTACTCAACCGAAGCTGCCTTCATGAAAAGAATTGAAGACCATGTCATCCCACTGAGTAAAAATGGCGCCAAGGTTATTATTACAAACGCTTACTCACCCTATAAAGAGACGGCTTTCAAGACCCTCGGATTCCACACTTTCAAACAATCCAGGGAAGGCAAAGGCACCGCCATTGCCAAAGCAAATTTTTTATTAGCGATAAACAGGCCCGCTCTGCAGGCGGCTCAGAGTCAGGGGGATTCTGGAGCCTCAATAAGCCTGGAGTAGAGTCTGGTTTTTTTGGAGTACGCTGCGCGCTCTTGATCCACCAGGTTCACTTTTCTGTCAGCGTCACGCGATACATACATACCGCACGCAACGGAACTTATTTAACCAACATTCGCTTTCAGAAACCAAGCATCGTGCAATCGCACAACTTGCAACGCTGACCACGTCACTCTTTCGCCTACCTATCGAGGCCAAAGAGTTCAATCAGTACTTTTCAGAGTGTAATCCATGGCTAAGCCACCCAAGAAAGTTCCTGGTTCCGGTTCATCCGATCTGCCCTCGACACCTACCAGATCGGTGTCTGCGGATAACTCGACCCTCGTAGACCTCGTCAACACCGGTATCCCCGGCTCGTCGTCGCAAGGCACCGATACAGCAACAGGCGCACACTTATCGGATGCTTCGCCGGGCACAGGCACTCATCAGCAATCCGTCGTGGTAAGTGATTTGCCCGGCACAGCTTCCAGTTTGGTTGAAACCTATCTCAGATCGATTACCTGGCCCGCGGATCAAACTCATCTCTTGCGTCCGATCGGAAACGACACCGGGCTTTTCGAGAGCCCGGATGGCAAGACCTACGCCAACCTTGGGGAAGAAGGCCATTTACTGGTCGAGCGTACTATCAATGATCAATACCAGGTTCCCTTCCCCATTGCTCCAGGCGTGTCCGGCCCGGTTCTGACAAAAGTCGACAGTCAGACACGTTGGCGTGCCGAACGACCCGACTGGCTGTCAGCAGGTTCAGGTGCAGATACGCAAGCTCAAACTGGTGCTGCACCCGTGACGCCATCAGCGCCCACATTTGTTCCTGCGCATCTTGCAGGCTTGCTCACAAAAGCGGAAAGCTCCGTGGACGGGATCCGTTACGACAAGCACAAAAGGACGTATGTCGATATGCAAGAAGGCACCGTCCTGGTCCGCAAGAACGAGGACGGCCACTATCAGGCGAGCTCCGCCAGTGAGTTGGTCCCGTCCGGTGCACTGCTCGAACGGATCCCTGGAACGAACCTCTGGCGGCCAAAAGCACACACCGTTACGAACACCCCCATAAGTCCACAACCGCATACCCGACAACCGTCTGCCGAACCGGATGAACCCACTTCCGGCCCGAGCAAACGTCAGCGCCTGGATGAAGAAGGTAGCCACGCCGCCGATACAGACATCATTGCCGAACATCTTCTCTCGACTGAATCGACCGCATTGGATCTTTCCTACGGGCAGTGGCGAAACTGGGGGAAAAACACACCGCCCCAATCAGGCCAATCCATAGAAATAGACGGGCTTCACTATCCGATTGTGCCTCAAGACCTGTATCCCGCTACTCGCCTTGTCTATTTGCAACACCCGGGATTTTCACCTGGGCGATATGACGCTTTCGAACAGATGCTGTTGGATAATCCATCGCTGCAACCAAAATGGGCGGTTAAAAAGGATGACCAATGGAAGGTGGTGCAAAGGCGCCCTCCGTTTGTCATGTCCCTGTCTCAATATGTCGCCAGTTCCTTCAAGTATTTGTCGAATCATTCAGCGAGTGCGGTCGCAAGAGCAGTGTTCAATCAAACCAGTCATTTCGCAGCCATCAACGCCCATGGGCTCGCGCTGATGAGTCGGACGTTTCACCACTGGCTGGATAGAACCAGTACCGCCGCGCCCCGTCGAGAGCTGGCCGACCCGTTGATGATGCTACCTGCGCTGCCCACAACCCTGAGCGGTACCGAGACCATAATTTCACTGCCCACGCCGTCTGCGCGGGCATTGCAACGTCTCGACTTTGATCCAGGACGTATCCCTCAAGAATGGAATGAGTATGTAGCGAACGCTCCAGGCGCCAGTCTTCGAAGACTGTTCAGCACTGTTTTAGAACACAATGGCTACGTCGTAAATCGTACGAGCCGCATTCTCAGCGAGGATGCGTTGCTGTTTCACCGGGAAGGACTTGACGCTGTATTCGTGTTGAGATTCCCCGTCACCACGCTACTTGGCAACATGAAACGTCATGCTGCGCCGGGCTCCGAACTGAACGATCCGGCGTACCGGGCCAGAATTGGCGAAGCGCAATGGCAAGAACTGAGCAATCGTCTCGACCTGGACAAAGTCATCTATTTACTGGGCAGTACTCAACCCATCAGCTCAGATCAGACCACCCTCGTCATCGTTAGAGAAGGTTGATTTCTCGCCCCTTCACAACCGAGCCTTTTTGTTACCAGAGAAGGCTGAGAGGACTGCTGGACGTTCTCGCGGATCCGCGCGGGAACGTCGCGAGATGCGCCATGCCTGGCAAATAAAAAAAAGCCCGCAGTGTGAGCGGGCAAAAGACCAAAGAAGCTATATGCGCAGTCGCTTCCAGGTTGAGGCAGCTGCCTGGGGGATCAGCTGCCGCGGTACGTGGAATAGCTGTACGGCGAAATCAGCAACGGCACATGGTAGTGATCCTGTTCAGCAGAGATGCCGAACCGCAGCACCACCACATCCAGGAACGCCGGCTCCGGTAGCTGAACGCCACGGGCGCGATAGTAATCGCCCGCATGAAACTGAACCTGGTAGACCCCGGACCGGTAGTCATCGCCTTGCAGCAGCGGTGCATCGACACGACCGTCGCTGTTGGTGACCGCACTGGCGACCAATTCCAGCTGCGAGCCTTCAACGCGGTACAGCTCGACCTTGATCGAGCTGCCCGGGCAACCGTGTGCAGCGTCTAAAACGTGTGTAGTCAAACGTCCCATTGATTCTGCGTGCCTGGCTGCATGGAGCAGTCAGGCCTCGCGCCTCCCGAAGTCAGTTGAAAAGGAGCCCGCACCGGTTCGGAGCACGAAAAGCTACGGCGAGCGACTAATTAAGACACTTTTCAAAAAAATTGTACACAATAAAAATGACATTTTTAGCCGTACGTTCGCCATTCCGGGGTTCCCGACGAATTCGCCGCCGAACCATAGGATCAAAGGACCTTTCATCCATTAGCTGACCAATCAGGCAGGTTTCTTGCACTATCAAGCTAGGATGACCGTCAGCGAAAAATGCAAAAAATCAGGCTTACAAAGTGGATATAAAGTTGTATACAATCACTCCATCGCTGTGGCGCCAGCCTGTTATCCCATCGTCGGGCCGCCGCACTACTTGTTACCACGAATAAGAAGGAAGACTGCAGTGAGCGCTGACTACCCACGCGACCTGATCGGTTATGGCAGTAACCCTCCTCACCCACACTGGCCGGGCGATGCCCGCATCGCCCTGTCCTTCGTGCTCAATTACGAGGAAGGTGGCGAGCGCAATATCCTGCATGGCGATAAAGAATCCGAAGCCTTCCTCTCGGAAATGGTCTCGGCGCAGCCGCTGCAGGGCGAGCGCAACATGAGCATGGAATCGCTTTACGAGTATGGCAGCCGTGCCGGCGTGTGGCGGATTTTGAAGCTGTTCAAGGAATTCGACATTCCGCTGACCATCTTCGCCGTGGCCATGGCCGCCCAGCGCTATCCGGACGTGATCCGTGCGATGGTCGATGCCGGCCACGAGATCTGCAGCCACGGTTATCGCTGGATCGACTACCAGTACATGGACGAAGCGCAGGAACGCGAACACATGCTCGAAGCGATTCGCATCCTCACCGAGATCACCGGCGAACGCCCACTGGGCTGGTACACCGGCCGCACCGGCCCGAATACCCGCCGGCTGGTGATGGAAGAAGGTGGTTTCCTCTACGACTGCGACACCTACGACGACGACCTGCCCTACTGGGAACCGAACAACCCGACCGGCAAGCCGCACCTGGTGATCCCGTACACGCTGGACACCAACGACATGCGCTTCACCCAGGTCCAGGGTTTCAACAAGGGCGACGATTTTTTCGAATACCTTAAAGACGCATTCGATGTGCTGTATGCCGAAGGCGCCGAAGCACCGAAGATGTTGTCGATCGGCCTGCACTGCCGGCTGATCGGCCGTCCGGCACGTCTGGCCGCGCTCAAACGCTTTATCGAATACGCTAAAAGTCATGAACAGGTGTGGTTCAGCCGCCGCGTCGACATCGCTCGCCACTGGCACGAAACCCACCCGTACCAAGGGGCTGCCAAATGAGCACCTTTCAAACCCTGAAGCCCTCGACCCTGAGCCGCGATGCGTTTGTCGCCGCGTTCGCCGACATCTACGAACATTCGCCATGGGTGGCCGAGAAGGCCTTCGACCTGGGCCAGGACGCCTCGATCGACGAAATCGAAACCCTGCACCAGCGCATGAGCGACATCCTGTTGAGCGCCGATCACGCCAGTCAGCTGGCACTGATCAACGCTCACCCGGACTTGGCTGGCAAAGCCGCCGTCCAGGGCCAACTGACCGAAGCCAGCACGAATGAACAGGCTGGCGCCGGTATTCACCAATGCACGGCCGAAGAGTTCCAGCGCTTCACCGAGCTGAACGACGCCTACAAGGCCAAGTTCAAGTTTCCCTTCATCATGGCGGTAAAAGGCAGCAACCGGCATCAGATCCTCGCGGCGTTCGAAACGCGCATTCACAACTCGGTAGACGCCGAATTCAAATGTGCGCTGGCGGAGATCAACAAGATTGCGTTGTTCCGATTACTGACCCTATAGCGAGCAGCCCTTGTGAAAAGCCCGGGCGTTAAAAACGCAAACACCCAGGGCACTGCGAGCATCCCAAGCCAACTTATTAAAGGCAGACAAGAAGAATGAAAGCTTACGCCGTACCTTTCGAGAAGTTCGTCAACCTGGCCGACGCCCGCCTGGGCACCAAAATCATCTCGGTCACCGATGACTGGTTCGCTGATGCCAACCGCCTGTTCCAGCCAACCCCGGCTGTGTGGAAGGAGGGCGTGTTCGATGACAACGGCAAGTGGATGGACGGCTGGGAGTCGCGCCGCAAGCGCTTCGAAGGCTACGACAGCGCCGTGATCCGCCTGGGCGTACCGGGCCGAATCAAAGGCGTGGACATCGACACTTCATTCTTCACCGGCAACTTCCCGCCGTCGGCCTCCCTGGAAGCCTGCTTCCTGGCCTCGGGCGAGCCGGACGACAGCACCCAGTGGACTGAAGTGCTGTCCGCCGTCGAGCTGCAAGGCAACAGCCACCACTACCACGAAATCAACAACGATCAGGCGTTCAGCCACCTGCGCTTCAACATCTACCCGGATGGCGGCGTGGCCCGTCTGCGTGTGTACGGTATTCCGTTCCGCGACTGGTCCGCTGTCGGCGACAACGAGCAGGTTGACCTGGCTGCAGCCCTCAACGGTGGCCGCGCCCTCGCCTGCTCCGATGAACACTTCGGCCGCATGAGCAATATCCTCAATCCGGGTCGTGGCATCAACATGGGCGACGGCTGGGAAACCGCTCGTCGTCGCACCCCGGGCAATGACTGGGTCATCGTCGCGTTGGGTCATGCCGGCGAAATCGAGAAAGTCATCGTCGATACCCTGCACTTCAAGGGCAACTACCCGGACACCTGCTCGATCCAGGGCGCGTTCGTCAAAGGCGGCACCGACAGCCAGATCGAAACCCAATCGCTGTTCTGGCGCGAACTGCTGCCGGCGCAGAAACTGGAAATGCACGCCGAACACACCTTCGCCGAGCAGATCAAGGCGCTGGGCCCGATCACCCACATCCGCCTCAATGTGTTCCCGGATGGTGGTGTGAGCCGCCTGCGCGTTTTGGGCAAGGTCGCTAAATAAGCGGCGCGGCCTTCGCGGGCAAGCCTCGCTCCTACAGGATTGGTGTGCGTCGCGAAAATGACACATGTCCTGTAGGAGCGAGGCTTGCCCGCGAAGACGCCAGAACAAACAACACAGAACTTAACGAAAAGAAGACCAGCATGCGCACACTGACGATTGAACCGCTGACCAAAGAAGCCTTCGCCCCTTTCGGTGACGTGATCGAAACCGATGGCAGCGATCACTTCATGATCAACAACGGTTCGACCATGCGCTTTCACAAACTGGCGACGGTTGAAACCGCCACGCCAGAGGACAACGCGATCATCAGCATCTTCCGCGCCGACGCGCAGGACATGCCGCTGACCGTCAGCATGCTGGAGCGTCACCCGCTGGGCAGCCAGGCGTTCATTCCGCTGCTCGGCAACCGCTTTCTGATCGTGGTCGCGCCACTTGGCGATGAACCTGTATCAGGCTTGGTCCGCGCCTTCGTCACCAACGGCAGGCAGGGCATTAATTACCATCGCGGCGTTTGGCACCATCCGGTGCTGACGATCGAAAAGCGGGATGACTTCCTGGTGGTTGATCGCAGTGGCACAGGCAATAACTGCGATGAGCATTTTTTCAAAGAGGATGAGCGTTTGATCCTCGCCCCCCACCAATAAGAGAAGGTCTGAGCACTCGACAACAGAGTGACAGGCGAGAGGTAAAGACTGTGGAAGCACATCTGTTGGAATGGCTGAACCTGAGCGTGCGCTGGGTTCATATGATCACTGGCGTGGCCTGGATCGGCGCGTCGTTCTATTTCGTCTGGCTGGAAAACAACCTCAATCGGGTCAACCCGAAAAGTGGCTTGGCTGGCGATTTGTGGGCGATCCATGGCGGCGGTATCTACCACCTGGAAAAATACAAGCTGGCCCCACCGACCATGCCGGACAACCTGCACTGGTTCAAATGGGAAGCCTACTTCACCTGGTTGTCGGGGATCGCGCTGCTGTGCGTGGTGTTCTACTCCAACCCGACGCTCTACCTGCTGGCACCGGGCAGCTCCCTGAGCGGTCCTGAAGGCGTGGCCATCGGCCTGGGCTCGCTGTTCATCGGCTGGTTCATCTACTCCTTCCTCTGCGACTCGGCCCTGGGTAAACGCCCTGCCCTGCTTGGCTTCATCCTGTTCGTGCTGATCATTGGCGCGGCTTACGGCTTCAGCAAAGTGTTCAGTGGTCGTGGTGCGTACCTGCACGTCGGCGCGATCATCGGCACCATCATGGTCGGTAACGTGTTCCGCATCATCATGCCGGCACAGCGCGCACTGGTGGCGGCGATCGCCGAGAACCGCACGCCGGATCCGGCACTGCCGGCCAAAGGCCTGCTGCGTTCGCGTCACAACAACTACTTCACCCTGCCGGTGCTGTTCATCATGATCAGCAACCACTTCCCAAGCACCTACGGCAGCCAGTACAACTGGCTGATCCTGGCCGGAATCGCGGTGCTGGCGGTGTTGGTGCGTCACTACTTCAACACCCGTCACGACAGCCACAAGTTCGCCTGGACGTTGCCCGTCGCGGCAGTGGGCATGATCTGCCTGGCTTACGTGACTGGCCCGGCGCAGATGCCAAGCGCACCTGAAGTGGCCAAGGCGCCTGGCACCATCGAGTACCAGCCGTTGCCGGAAACCGCCCTCGGTGGTGGTGCCAAACCTGAAGCGGCGAAACCTGCTGCGCCTGCCGCTGCACCGGCTCAGGCGTCCAACGCCGGCCCCGGTTTCGACAAGGTGCACAGCGTGATTCAGGAACGTTGCGCGGTTTGCCACTCGGCCAAACCGACCAGCCCGCTGTTCAGTGCCGCACCGGCGGGCGTGATGTTCGATACCCCCGAGCAGATCCGCCAGAACGCGGCGCGTATCCAGGCTCAAGCCGTCACCAGCCAGATCATGCCACTGGGCAACATCACCCAGATGACCCAGCAGGAACGTGACCTGATCGGTGCGTGGATTGTGCAGGGAGCTCCGACCAATTAAACGCTAAAAGCTTCGCGGGCAAGCCTCGCTCCTACATTGGATCTCCTGTGAACACATATCTGGTGAACAGCAGAGATCAACTGTGGGAGCGAGCCTGCTCGCGAATGGCCGCGCTGCGGTCCACCTGATTAGAAAACAGCTGCCAGCAGCACTGCAGCTGTAAATCACAAGAATAAAAAAGATCCGAGGTGTTGCATGTCCGAGCTATCCGAAGCCCGCATCCCCGACGCACCCGCCATTCAGCGTTTGCCCCTCTTCCAACTGGTCCTGGTCGGTCTGCAACACGTTCTGCTGATGTACGGCGGCGCCATCGCGGTGCCGCTGATCATCGGACAGGCCGCTGGCCTGAGTCGTGAAGAAATCGCTTTCCTGATCAACGCCGACCTGCTGGTCGCCGGGATCGCCACTATCGTGCAATCGTTAGGGATAGGCCCCTTGGGCATCCGCATGCCGGTGATGATGGGCGCCAGTTTCGCCGCCGTCGGCAGCATGGTGGCCATGGCCGGCA
>DQGF01000084.1:17912-18814 GCA_003525045.1 Pseudomonas sp.
AGCATGGTGGCCATGGCCGGCATGCCGGGCATCGGTATGCAGGGGATCTTCGGTGCGACCATCGCCGCCGGATTCTTCGGCATGATCATCGCGCCGTTCATGTCCAAAGTCGTACGTTTCTTCCCGCCGCTGGTGACCGGCACGGTCATCACCTCGATCGGTCTGTCGCTGTTCCCCGTGGCGGTGAACTGGGCGGGTGGCGGTGCTGGCGCCGCACAATTCGGCTCACCGATTTACCTGGCCATCGCCGCCCTGGTGCTGGCCACCATACTGCTGGTTCACCGCTTCATGCGTGGTTTCTGGGTCAATATCTCCGTGCTGATCGGCATGTGCCTGGGTTACGTGATCTGCGGGTTGATCGGCATGGTCGACCTCAGCGGCATGGCTGATGCGCCATGGTTGCAGATCGTCACCCCGCTGCATTTTGGCATGCCGAAGTTTGAACTCGCACCGATCCTTTCCATGTGCCTGGTGGTGGTGATCATCTTCGTCGAGTCCACCGGGATGTTCCTCGCCCTGGGTAAAATCACCGGCCAGGAAGTCTGCCCACGGATGCTGCGTCGCGGTTTGCTGTGCGATGCCGGCGCGTCATTCTTCGCCGGCTTCTTCAACACCTTCACCCACTCCTCTTTCGCCCAGAACATCGGCCTGGTGCAGATGACCGGTGTGCGCTGCCGCTCGGTGACCATCGTCGCCGGCGGTTTGCTGGTGGTGCTGAGCCTGTTGCCGAAAGCGGCGTTCCTGGTGGCATCGATTCCGCCAGCGGTACTGGGCGGCGCGGCCATCGCGATGTTCGGCATGGTCGCCGCCACCGGGATCAAGATTCTCCAGGAAGCCGACATCGGTGACCGTCGCAACCAGTTGCTGGTGGCGGTGAGCATCGGCATGGGGCTGATCCCGGT
>DQGF01000084.1:19170-19498 GCA_003525045.1 Pseudomonas sp.
CGATCACCCACAGCGGCATCGCCATGGCGACATTGAGCGCGTTGTCGCTGAACCTGCTGTTCAACATTCTCGGCGGTAGAGAACGCGCGGCCATCAACGACTGCGCCGCCCACCCGCACTAGCCCAGAAATCACAAAACCCTGTGGAAGCGGCGGTGCGGCGCTCCCACAGGTCAGCAACTGCCTGCGCCTCAACAATAAAAACAAGAGGAAGCAACAGATGGTTTTTACCCACTCAAGCCTGTCGTTCAACGACGCCAGGCCACCCGCCGCCAACCGCGCCCAAAACCTGTCGCCGGTGCGCTATTGCGGGGCACTTGAGACCTGGC
>DQGF01000084.1:19810-20089 GCA_003525045.1 Pseudomonas sp.
TTGCGGGGCACTTGAGACCTGGCCAAAGAGTCAGTATTCTCCGCCGCCGCCCGAATCCGCTTTAAAAAAAAGCCCGGATTTAATTCCTGACCAGAAAGCCAATTTTATCCCGGCCCTGGACGGTATCAAGGCATTCCACCCCCCTCTCAATCGACTGTTTTCAAGCAGCCGAGCGGGAGCTTTTTTGCTTTTCGAACGCCTTGGCGCAGCTCTTGCCAACAGCACTGAAGCTGACCGATTGGATGATTTTTTACAGCTCAAGAAAAAGGCGCCAAACCA
>DQGF01000084.1:20450-20652 GCA_003525045.1 Pseudomonas sp.
AGCGCCGATCTTAGAAAAATAACGTGGAACACCTACTTTTTGGGAGCAACCGAATGAAACGTACGTGCACTAGCCTGATGCTGGCGGGATCCTTGCTGGCCGGGGGCCAGGCCATGGCCGGCGACTTGCTGCAATGGCAGAACAACAGCCTGACCTACCTGTATGGCAAAGACTTCCAGGTCAACCCGCGCATTCAGCAGAC
>DQGF01000084.1:20945-21631 GCA_003525045.1 Pseudomonas sp.
GTCAACCCGCGCATTCAGCAGACCGTCACCTTCGAACATGCCGACGCCTGGAAATATGGGGATAACTTTTTCTTCCTCGACAAGATTTTCTATAACGGCGAAAAAGACTTCAACGCCGGCCCGAATACCTATTACGGTGAATTCCAGCCGCGTATTTCCCTGGGCAAGGTCCTCGACCAGAAAATCGAATTCGGCCCGATCAAAGACGTCTTGCTGGCCATGACCTACGAGTTCGGTGAAGGCGATACCGAGTCCTACCTGATCGGTCCTGGTTTCGACCTGGCGATCCCGGGCTTCGACTACTTCCAGCTGAACTTCTATCAGCGCCATACCGAAGGCAGCCGTGCGGGCGACAACGTCTGGCAGATCACCCCGGTCTGGTCCTACACCATTCCTGTGGGCAATTCGAACATCCTGATCGATGGTTTCATGGACTGGGTGGTGGATAACGACTCCAACTCCAAGGGCGACTACCACGCCAACCTGCACTTCAACCCACAGGTTAAATATGACTTGGGTAAAGCGTTGAATTTTGGTGAGAAGCAGTTGTATGTGGGTGTGGAGTACGACTATTGGTCGGACAAGTACGGGATCAAGGACAGCCAGGTGTTCAAGACTGATCAGAGCACTACGAGCTTCCTGGTGAAGTTGCACTTCTGATCGTAAAAGCTTCGCGGGCAAGCCTC
>DQGF01000333.1:0-2161 GCA_003525045.1 Pseudomonas sp.
AAGAGGGCGTGTCAGTCGACATCAATGCCGGATGACAGTCTGCATTCGCGAGCAGGCTCACTCCCACATTGGATCTTTGCCGGACTCTGGATTTGTGTACGACTCGATTTCCTGGAGCTGGCTTGCCTGCGAAGGCGGCGTGTCTGTCGACATCGATGCCGGATGTCAGTACGCCTTCAAAAAAAAGGCCATCAAGACAGTTGCTCCCCCAATGGATCTTTGTCGGACTCCGCGGAGAAGCCCTGCTCCACTCGCGCGATGACATCGGGTGGATAGTCCTGCGCATCGGACTCACGTTGAAAACCACCAACAGCAAGGGGGAGCAAGCTCCCCCTTCAGTTTTTACAGGGACACTAGTGACACGGAGCATGGAAATGATCAGGTGCGTCAATCCTGCGGATCAACGTTATCCAGTGCTCGATTCACCGCCAGTTCGGCCAGCATGACGACCTGCTGGATGCCCAGCATCGTATTGCGCTGCGATCCTTCCAGAAACGCCGCAAAATCACTGGCCATAACACTCGCGGAGGCCAGGGATTCACAGGCGTGGGCCAACAGGGTGTCGGTGTCGATGTCGGGGGCGATGACGAACATCGTGCTGGGTTTGTGCGGTGGGATGGCGATTTTGAGGGTATGGGGATTGTGGTGAGGGTCGCCAGTTCGGGATGTGGATTGCGTTGCGGTTTCTGATCCCGGAGGGCTGGGGGTCGATCTGATCATGGTGAAACTCCTAGAGTGATGGAGCCGCCACAGTCGCTGCTAAACGAATAGAGGTGGCGGCCGTACGCGGGTTAGCAGACCAGGACTCTAGAACCCGGCGCACCGAAGTGCCCCACGCAAAGCCGCCATAACATGAACCTACAGGTAAAAAACCTGAGTATGAAATGGACGCTGTTTGCCTAGAGTGGACCCGAGCTGCTAAACCCGATCGCTGATTTTCAGCGACCCGCAGACGATAGAAGGCAGGCTCAAGGCGCACAAGCCGGCGGATTCTGTCTTAGGCGTAGGCATCGACGCAAGACGATGTAGCCACATGCCTACATCTCAGAAAATTCCTACAGCCGCCCCTCAACCTGATCGTCCCCACGCTCTGGTCTGCGCCCCAAAAAGTTGAACAACATGCGATCACGTGTTGCAGAAATCGGCCAGATCCAGACAGGGTTGTGACGCCTTGATACTCTGTGCAACCGATCCACCATGGACACCCACACATGGAAGTAGCCCCCCAGTTCATCGTTCATGAAACCGCCCATCGGATACTCAATCATCACATGTCGTCTGCGCTTCCCGGCTATCTGATGCTGGGCTCCAGGACACACGTCAACTCGCTGGCAGAACTGCCCGACGGTGCGCTGGCGGAACTGGCTGGCCTGCTCGCAGATGTCTGGCGCGAATTGGGGGAAAGCCCGGCGCCACCGCCCATTCAAGGACCTTCAATCGATCAGGTCATTGATCTATTTCGCAGGTCGTTCAGATAGGACAGCACGGCTGTCGCATTGGGCCGAAAACAGCACCCCCCACTCAAGAGGAAAAAAAAGTGGTCACTTGTTATCTGAGATATGTGCTGGATCCGTATCAGATCAAAGCATTCGAACACTACGCGACGCTGTGGATTCCACTGGTTGAAAAATTCGGTGGGCAGCATCACGGCTACTTCCTGCCGTCCGAGGGCGCCAATAACATCGCCATAGCGATGTTCAGCTTTCCGAGCCTTTCGGCATACGAGCAGTATCGGCAAGACTCCATGAACGATCCGGATTGCATGGCGGCGTTCAAGTATGCAGAAGACACAAAATGCATCCTCAGCTATGAGCGGTCCTTTTTCCGGCCGGTGTTTGGCAAACAGGGGTAGCGGACAGCGGCATGCGCAAAAGCACAGCAGTACTCAAGAGCGGCGCTTGACTCAGCCTTGCTTCAAATCAAGGCAATAGGTGTAGTAACCCGTGTCGCGCACATAACCCAACGCCTCATACAAGCGTTGCGCCCCGACGTTGTCCGTGGCCGTCTCCAGCACCAGGCCTTTGGCCCCGGTCAACAGCGCAAAGGCTCGGGCGGTGTTCATCAGCAAGGTCCCTACCCCGCGACCACGGGCTGCAGGGGTTGTGAAAAGGTCGCTGAGCAGCCAGGCGCGGTGGGCGTCGATGGAGGAAAACGTCGGGTA
>DQGF01000333.1:2540-5527 GCA_003525045.1 Pseudomonas sp.
TCGTCCCGGGCGATGCGCTCGGCGATGAAGTCGCGGGACTGCGTCAGGTTTGACGGCTGGCCGTAGAAGCCGCGATAGGCGTCGAAGAGGCTGGCGATTTTGTCGAGGTGGGATGGGTCGGCGCGCAGGGCCTGGAGTGCCATGTTGATCGTCTCCTTGCGGATTGATTGGATAAACGGGAAATGTAGATCAAAAGATCGCAGCCTGCGGTATCTATATTGGACGGCGTACACCTGGAGCTGCCGAAGGCTGCGATCGTTTAAAGTCCCCGCTCAGGGGCCACCGCCAGCACTGATGTCCTGGCCAGCCAGTAATAAAGAATCCCCGGCACCACCAACCCCACGATCCAGGAAATATCGACACCGCCGAGCTGCGCAACCATCGGCCCTGAGTAGAATTTCGTGTCGACAAAAGGCAGCTGGACCAACACACCGATCGCATACACGCTGATGCCCAACAGGTTCCAGCGCCCGTAGCGTCCGGCCGGATCGGACAACGCCGGGATGTCATAGCGTTCCTTGTTGATGAAGTAGTAATCCACCAGGTTGATCGCGCTCCATGGCGTGAAGAACGTCAGCAAAAACAGAATGAAGTACTTGAAGGTGTTCAGGAACGAATGCTGCCCCAGCAGCGCCAGCGTGGTGGATGCTGCGACAATCACCAGCACGAACAGCATGCGCTGCCTGGCGGTTATCTCCAGGCGACTGCGAAAGCCACTGATGATGGTCGCCACGCACATGAAGCTGCCGTAGGCGTTGAGGGTGGACACCGTGACCTTGCCGAACACCACGCTCAAATACAGCAACGAGGCCATGACGCCGGTACTGCCCAAACCGACGATGGTCGCGACTTCATGCCCACGAAAATTCGCGCCAGCCAAGGCTGCGGCGAACACCCCCAGCACCATTGAAGCCTGGGCGCCGAGCACCGTGCCCAGGCCGACGGCGGTGAAGGTCTTCCAGGACGATGTATTGCTCGGCAGGTAGCGCGAGTAGTCGGCCACATAGGGACCAAAGGCGATCTGCCAGGACGCGGACAGGGACACCGCCAACAGGAAGGTGCTCCAGCCGAAGTGGCGGTTGTCCAGCAACAGCCCGATATCGTTGAGGGTCATCAACCGGGTAAACAAATAGACGAAGGCAATGATGCCCAGCACGCTGGCCACCTTTGCGACCAGGTGGATGACCCGATAGCCGAAGATGGTCAGAAAGGCGATGCAGGCGGCGAAAATCAGAATGCCGGCGCTGTCGCTGACATTGATCAGCTGGGCAATGGCCTGCCCCGACAGCACCGCGCCGGTGGCGCTGAAGCCGAGGTACATCAGGCACACCAGCACGATCGGGATCGCCGCGCCATAGACCCCGAACTGCACGCGACTGGAGATCATCTGCGGCAGCCCGAGTTTGGGCCCCTGGGCGGCGTGCAAGGCCACCACCGCGCCGCCGAGCAACTGGCCGATCAGCAAGCCGATGAGCGACCAGAACACATCGCCGCCCAGCACCACGGCCAGCGCGCCGGTGACAATCGCGGTGATCTGCAGGTTGGCGCCGAGCCACAGGGTGAACTGGCTGTAGAGGCTGCCATGACGCTCGGCCTCGGGAATGTAATCGATTGAACGTGTCTCGATCAGGGGACTTCGCTGCTGACTATTGATGACCTTGGTCATTGATGGTGTTCTCTTATTAGGGGGAGTCGGCAATGTCATTCAGTCAAGCGCAAACCTTGTGGGAGCGAGCCTGCTCGCGAAGGCGGCGTGTCAGTCAACATTAATGTCGCCTGATATGCCCTCTTCGCGAGCAGGCTCGCTCCCACAATGGATTGCGTTTCACTGACTGGCTTGGGGCAGACGGTTGCCTTTATGGTTGTTCGGCCACGGCGACATTAGCCGACCGCTGTTCAAACCCCGCAAACGGCGCCTTGGCCCACACGACCTTGCCACCGACGACCGTCAGCAACACATCATTTCGAGCCAGCTCATCCTCGGGCACCTGCATGAAGTTCTTGTCCAGGACGATCAGGTCGGCAAACTTGCCCACCTCCACCGAACCGACCACCGCATCCAGTTTCAGCTGCTCCGCGGCGTTGCGGGTGATGCTGCGCAGCACTTCGGTCCGCGACAGCGCCGGGTCGGCATTCAGCCGTCCTGCGTACTTGGGGCCATAGCTGTGCGGGTTGGACGGATCGCCTGAGCGGGTGACACCGACCTTCAGCGCCAGGAACTCGTCGAGCGGGTCGACTGGCCAGTCGCTGCCATACGCAATGCGGCCGCCGGCACGGCTGATGCTGCCCGACGGTTCCATGCGGGCGAAACGCGCAGCCCCGAGATGATCGCTGGTGCCGTCAACCGTGGACGGTGCCTGCTGGGCCCACTGGAACGACATGTTGGCGGTCACGTCGAGCGCCTTGAAGCGCGCATAGTCGGCAGGGTCCACCGACTCGGCGTGGGTGATGGCCGGGCGGAAGCCATTGCCGGGCAGTTGCTGGCGCACGTATTCGATGCCGTTCAGCGAGTCACGCACTGCCCGGTCCCCGGTGGCATGAAGGTGCGGGTCGAGGCCGGCCTGCACCGCTTGCAACAGCAGCGGCTTGAGTACTTGTGGCGGGAAATACAGCTCGCCGACGTTTTTGCCAGGCGTCCACTGGGGTGCGGTATCGGTGCCGGCATTGCTCAGGTACGGGGTCAACATGGCGCCCGTGTCGGCTGGTGCATTGATGATGCCATCCATGAACAATTTGACGTGGCGCATGCTCACGCCCGGCGCGGCTTTGGCTTCGCCCTGGTCGTAGAGGCTGGCCAATGCCTTGGCGTCGGCGATGGTTTTTACCGGATCGGCAGCGGCGGCGGCCGGGTCCAGCTTGATCGCCAGCAAGGCCCGGGCGGTCAATTCCCCCGACTGCTGCAGGGCGGTGAACGCCTTGCCATTTTCCGGCCCGGACAAGGCATCGAAAAACGTGGTGATGCCTTGCTGGCGCATGGCGTCGAGCGC
>DQGF01000243.1 GCA_003525045.1 Pseudomonas sp.
GCGAGCCTGCTCGCGAATGCGGAGTGCCAGTCGACATCAACATCGACTGATCCACCGCCTTCGCGAGCAGGCTCGCTCCCACAGTTGTTTTGTGGCGTTAAATAGATTTTTCACAGTCCTTCTACAAATGTCTCACCCATCCACTCCTAGACTTCCCCCATAGGCCGTTGAACGGTCCGGGAGTTCGAGATGTGGCGTTGCGTGAGCGTGGTGGGCTTGTTGATGTTGATCGCAGGTTGTCAGACGACCCACGAAGACCTGATCGCCAAGGGTTACCCCCCGGCATTCGCCGATGGCTTCGATGACGGTTGCAGCAGTGGCCGACAAGCCGCCGGGGCGATCACCGGTGAGTTCCGCAAGAACGTCCCGCGCTATCTCAAGGATAAACAGTACGCCGAAGGCTGGAGCGATGGCTTCCGTCAGTGCCAGGCCATGCGCGAAAGCGAGGACCGCGAGGATTATCGCAGCCACCATTGGGACGACCGCGAGAAAGCCTGGCAGCAGCAGAAAGATCAGGACGCCGCCCGTGCCTATCGCTCGCAATAAGTCGCTGACAGACATCCATCGAAACTAAAAGCCTGTGACCATGGCCCAAACCCTATAACGGGAGAAAACCATGAGTCGCGCTTTCGTCAATGAAGATAACGCCGCCGCGCAAGCCGATCAGCCAGTCGAACGGCAGGTCAGTGCACAGCCCAATTACGTCACACCCACAGGCCTGGCCCAGTTGCAGGTGAAAGTCGCTGAACTGCAACACCTGCACAGTGAGCAATCGACCAAAGGTGACCAGGCAGACAAGCAGCGCCTGGCCGACCTTGAGCGGGATTTGCGCTATTTCAAACAGCGCCTGCAAAGCGCTCAAGTGGTGACGCCCGCGAGCTCGACGCAGAAAGTGCAAATCGGCAGTCGTGTGACGTTCGCCGACGAGCATGACACCGAACGCAAGGTGCAACTGGTCGGTGAGGACCAGGCCGATGCGGCGGCGGGACTGATCAACTGGGGTTCGCCGCTGGGCCGGGCATTGCTTGGGGCGCAACTCGGTGACGAGGTGCTGTGGCAACGCCCGGCCGGCGATCAGCTGATCGAGATCATCCGCATCGAACCGGCTTAAACCACGCCTTGGGCGAGCATGGCGTCGGCGACTTTGACGAAGCCGGCGATGTTCGCACCTTTGACATAATTGATCCGACCGTTCTCTTCGCCGTAATGCACGCAAGCGTGGTGGATCGACTGCATGATGGCGTGGAGCTTGCTGTCCACTTCACCACCGGTCCACAGCAGGCGCATGGCGTTTTGCGACATTTCCAGTCCGCTCACCGCGACACCACCAGCATTGGACGCCTTGCCTGGCGCGAACAAAATGCCTGCCTCGATAAACAGATCCACCGCTTCCAGGGTGGTCGGCATGTTCGCGCCTTCCGCTACACAGACACAGCCGTTGCGCAACAGCGTGCGGGCGGCCTCGAGGTCCAGTTCGTTCTGGGTGGCGCACGGCAGCGCGATATCGCAGACCAGCTCCCACGGGCTCTGGCCGGCACGGAACTCCAGGCCAAAACCGATGGCCAACTCACTGATCCGTCCACGCTTGACGTTCTTCAACTCCAGCAGCGCCAACCATTGTTCCTCGGTCAACCCAGTCTCGCAGTACAAAGTGCCTTCGGAGTCCGAAAGGGAAATTACCTTGCCACCCAGGTCCATGACTTTGCGTGCTGCGTATTGCGCGACATTGCCGGAACCCGAGATGGCAACGCGCTTGCCTTCGACGGTTTCGCCGCTGCGCTTGAGCATTTCTTCAGCGAAGTAAACACAGCCGAAACCGGTGGCTTCCGGGCGAACCAGGCTGCCACCATAGCTCGGACCCTTGCCGGTCAGCACGCTGGTGAACTGGTTGCTCAGGCGCTTGTACTGACCGAACAGGAAACCGATCTCCCGGGCGCCGACGCCGATATCACCCGCGGGAACGTCAACGTCCGCCCCGATGTGACGGTACAACTCGCTCATGAAGGCCTGGCAAAAACGCATGACTTCAGCGTCGCTTTTGCCTTTCGGGTCGAAGTCCGAACCGCCCTTGCCGCCACCCATGGGCAACGAGGTCAGCGAGTTCTTGAAGGTTTGCTCAAACGCGAGGAACTTCAATACGCCGAGGTTTACCGATGGATGGAAGCGCAACCCGCCTTTGTAAGGGCCGATCGCGCTGTTCATCTGGATACGGAAGCCGCGGTTGACCTGCACTTTGCCCTGATCGTCGACCCAGGAAACGCGAAAAACGATCGCCCGCTCCGGCTCGCACATACGCTCCAGGATGCCGGAGGTCAGATAATGCGGATTGGCCTCAAGAAATGGCCACAGGCTGCGCAGGACTTCTTCCACGGCCTGGTGGAATTCGGGTTGGTCAGGGTCGCGTTTTTTCAGGCGGGCAAGGAAGGATTCGACGGATTCGATCATGGAAAAGTCTCGGCAAATGTGTTGTCGATGGAAAAATTGAGCCGGACTTTAACAAACTGACTGCGCACCATGACAGCGCCGGATGTCGCAGTTATGAAAATAAATGGTGCATTGGATATAAATTAACCGGGATTTCGGGCCATTCGCGCACCCGAATAGGGATTCCCAGTTTGAGTTTTGCACCATCAGATAAATCGCCTTCGCGAGCAGGCTCG
>DQGF01000409.1:0-610 GCA_003525045.1 Pseudomonas sp.
TGGCATCAAGCCCCAGTAGCAGCGATTGCTTGCGCAGTTCATCGATCTCGAACGGGATCACCGTACCGTCGGCCAAGCGGATGTTTTGCTCGGGCAGGTTCACGCTGATGGTCGCAGACTGAGCATCGCTGATAACGCCTGCGATTTGCTTCAGTCGAGCCTCGGACAGCTGAATCGCCAACACCCCGTTACGCTGACAATTGTCATAGAAAATACCGGCAAAGCTAGTGCCGATCAGGGCCCTGATCCCCACTTGCTTCAAGCCCCAGACCGCGTGCTCGCGGCTTGAACCGCAGCCAAAGTTGGGCCCGACCACCAGGAACGCGGCGTCGCTCCAGGCGGGTTGGTTGAGGACGAATTCAGGGTTGGGCGCGCCGGATTCAAGGAACCGCAAATCGAAGAACAGGCCCCGGTCCAGTCCCTTGCGATCGATCCCCTTGAGAAACTGCTTGGGCATGATGACGTCGGTGTCGATGTTGGATGCCAGAAACGGCGCTGCACTGCCGGTGACCGTGGTGAAAGGTTGCATGCTTCAAGCCTCCAGGGCGAAAGATCGAACGTCAGTCAGGTGACCGGTAATCGCGGCCGCGGCGACCATCGCCGGGCTCAT
>DQGF01000409.1:910-1038 GCA_003525045.1 Pseudomonas sp.
CCATCGCCGGGCTCATCAGATGGGTGCGCGCCCCGGCGCCCTGACGGCCTTCAAAATTGCGATTGGTACTCGACGCACAGCGATCACCCGGGGCAAGCACGTCGTCATTCATGGCCAGGCACATCGAG
>DQGF01000409.1:1343-7797 GCA_003525045.1 Pseudomonas sp.
GGCCAGGCACATCGAGCAGCCCGATTGCCGCCATTCGAAACCGGCATCGAGGAAAATCTGCGCCAGCCCCTCGTCTTCGGCCTGGTCACGCACCAGGGTCGAGCCGGGGACAATCATCGCCCGCACATGGGCTGCCACGCGCTTGCCGCGCACCACCCGCGCCACGTCACGCAGGTCTTCGATCCGGGCATTGGTGCAAGAGCCGATGAACGCATGACTGATCACCACATCGCTGAGCGGCATGCCGGGCTCCAGCCCCATGTAGTGCAGGGCGCGCTGCATGCCCTGGCGCAGAATGAGGTCGGGTTCGGTGGCCGGATCCGGCACATGCCCGCCCACCGGCGCCGCCTGATCTGGACTGGTGCCCCAGGTCACCATCGGTTCCAGGGCGTCGACATCGAGGGTCACTTCGCGATCGAAAAGGGCGCCTGCGTCACTGTACAACTCGCGCCATTTGGCGACCGCCTGTTGCCACATGTCACCTTTGGGCGCGCGGGGTTTCGATTGCAGGTAGGCAAAGACCTTCTCGTCCGGCGCCATGAACGCGCCTCGGGCACCGGCCTCTACAGCCATGTTGCAGATGGTCATCCTGGCCTCGACACTGAGGGCATCGATTGCCGGCCCGGCGAATTCAATCGCATAACCCGTGGCGCCCGACGCGCCGATTTTTTCGATCAGCGCCATGATGATGTCCTTGGAGGTCACACCGCTGCCGAGCACCCCGTTCACCGTGACGCGCAGGGTTTTCAGGCGCTTGTAGACCAGGGTTTGCGAAGCCAGCAGGTGTTCGATTTCAGAGGTGCCGATACCAAAACCGAACGCACCCAAGGCTCCGTAAGTCGTGGTGTGGCTGTCGCCCGCAGCGACCACCATGCCCGGCAGGATAAAGCCTTGCTCCGGGGCCACCACGTGCTCGATGCCCTGGCGCTTGTCGAGCACATCGAACAGCTCGATACCAAAGTCACGGCAGTTTTCTTCGAAATACGAGACCTGCCGCGCGCCGCCCGCGTCCGGCATCGTGGCGATGCGGTTCGGGGTGGTGGGGTTCACATGATCGACCACCGCGAGCGTGGCGGCGGGGCGCCAGACCTTGCGCCCGGCTTCGCGCATGCCACTGAACGCTTGCGGGCTGGTGTATTCGTTGGCGACCTGGCGATCGATGTACAACAGCACATGGCCTTGGTCGTCGAGGGAACAAACGGTGTGGCTGTCGATGTGCTTTTGATAGAGCGTTCTGGGGCTGTTCATGGGGTGGGCTCATTATTCGAGTTGTGCGAGATCACGGGATACGACTTAACGACAGCATATTCATCGCGGAATCTGCATCAAGAGCCGTTAAGTGAAGGCGTTGCGCACGAATTGTGAATAATGAGTCGCGCGCAAAAGGGGGAGGCGAGCGAAATCCTGTGGCAAGCAAGCTCCCTCGCCACAGGGTTATTCACCGAATCAGGTATGTGACGTGTTCTCGAGCCAGCTTTCAAACCGCGTCGCTCCCAGGATCGGATTATCTCCCGGCGTCAGCGACTGGTCGTTGACCGGCGCACCGAAGTACGGAACCGTGTCGTCAGAAACCGTCTGGCGCGGATCTTTGATGTGTTGCAGGTACGCACTGACAAATTCCACCAGCGGTCGGCGCTCGGGACCGGCCACTTCCACGGTCTGGTTGCTCGGCATTTTCAAGGCGATGTCGGTCAGTGCGGCGGCCACATCGATCGAGGCAACCGGTTGCAACGCGGCGGAGGTCAGGTGGATGGTGTCGCCGTCCTCGCGACCCGAGAAGGCAATGGCACCGATGAACTCGAAGAACTGCGTGGCCCGCAGGATGGAGTAAGGAACGCCCGATGCCTTGATGAGCTTCTCCTGGGTCATTTTCGCCCTGAAGTAGCCGCTGTCGAGCATCCGTTCGGTACCGACGACGCACAGCGCAACATGGTGTTTGACGCCGTTGACTTTCTCCGCCGCCAACAGGTTTTTCCCGGCCGTTTCAAAAAAGTGCAACGCTGCGTGGTCCTCGAATGAGGGTGAGTTGGCCACGTCGACCACCACGTCGGCACCGTTCAATGCGTCGAGCAGGCCTTCGCCACTGATGATGTTGACGCCGGTACTCGGTGACGCCGCCAGGGTTTCATGCCCCAGCGCCTGCAGGTTTTTGCACAGTTGGCTGCCGATCAGGCCGGTGCCGCCGATGACGACGATTTTCATGGTCAGTCTCCCGCTGCGGTGAGTGTTGCCATTAAACACCCGCTCGGCAGGACCGTCGGGCGCGCCAATGCGTGGACCGACAGGTGGTCGGAAGTCCGCGCATCAGGTGGAATAAACCGCGGTTCTTTGCTTTAGTCCACCTGTGGCTGGCCGGTGTGCGCAGCGCCCCCAACGCAGCAGGGAGCCCTGACGGGAGAATCCGATGAGCCCTCGATTTTTACCTCCCGCAGCCTTGGCTGCCGCGCTCGCATTCGCTGCCTTGCCCTGCGTCGAGGCCGCCGAATACACCCAGGTGAATGCGACTGCAAGCACTCTGTCTTTCACTTATAAGCAATTCACTTCCCGGGCCTACGGCACCTTTGGCAAGTTTGAAGCCACCCTCGATTTCGACACGCAAAACCCCGCCGCCGCCCACGCTGCGCTCAGCATCGACCTCAACAGCATCGACGCCGGCAGCAGCGATGCCAACGAAGAACTGCAGAAACCCGCGTGGTTCGATACGGCGAGTTATCCAGTGGCGACGTTTGAATCAAGCGGCGTGAAAGCCCTGGGTAACGACCGCTACCTGATCACCGGCCAACTCACGCTCAGGGGGATGACACGTGTGGTGGAGGTGCCGGTGCAGCTCAAGGCCGACAACGCCATCGGCATTTTCGATGGCCAACTGACGGTCAAGCGTAGCGACTTCAACATCGGTGAAGGCGAATGGGCCGATGGCGTGGTGTCCAACGATATCCACATCAGGTTTCGCATGGTGGCGCCACAGCAGTAGTGTCAGTGCACCCAGATAGTGACGTCGCCGATCCTCAGCGGACATTTACCGAGCTCTATAGCAATCATCATTCCACTAGACAAAGAATTCCTGTTGGTCTGATTTGCGTTTTCTGAGTGCAGCCAGCATATCTCTTTCGGTCATTTCCCTGGCCCAGGATGGGCGTAGTTGGAAATGCGGTTCATCCTTGATGCTTTTCCAGTTTCCGCCCCACTCCAAACCCAGGTCTGTCGCCAATACCCCGACGGCTTTGTACTTGGGTGAGCTGCCAAGATACTTGCCACCTTCAAAAATACCGATATCGAACGCTATGCCGAAGTTATGATTTGATTGCCCACTTTTGGCATTGGTGACCGGCGGGCCATTGTCAGGACGACCTTTGGCGAAGAGAGCATCCTGCTCCTCGTACGTTCTCAGTCCACTGATGATCTTGATGTTGATGCCATTAAGTTTGGCTTTCTGTATGAGTGCAATGGCATAGGGGCGAACTTGCGGCAGCAAGGTGTCGATGTTTTTTTGGCTTCTGGGGTCCAGATCAGGGGTGGAATCATCTGCCAGGGAGATGGATTGATCAGGAACCAACCGTTTGGCAATGGCTACCCAGGTCTGGGGGCCGGGTTTTCCGTCGACTTCTACGCCGACAGCGGCTTGAACGGCACAGATAAGCTGTTGGATGTCCATTGCTCTGTTCCTGCACGCTTGATGTTAACGGGGCGTTACATGGGTTGTTAGTGTGGATTTACAGTGCGGAAAATAAGATCCCCGTGGGCAATTAGTTAAACGGTAGTTGGTGTGGTGGGATTGATCAACTGGTCTGAGTTGATATTAGTTGTATCGTCACTATTACAGATCTGTAACGGCGGCGTATCAGTTATCTGTGAAATTTTAGTTTGTCGTTGTTGTGGGTTGCTGATACTCCATGGGTCATCTAAGTTGTCTGGGGAGCCGTTTACAGGTGCATCCTCATTGATAGACGGCACATTCACTTTCTGTGACCGGCAGGCTGTCGGAAAGGAAGGTCGCGATGGCTAAACCCACTCGCAAGCCGCAACCCATGATATTGATCCGCGGGTTCGGCGGGCTCAACGTCGAGGACGAGAAAAAGGCCACCTATCAAGGCTTCAACGACGGCACGGTCTACCCCCAAAAGCGTGGTGAAAACTATATCTATGAAGGGTTCATCCTCAGGTTTCTGAAGTCTTCCTGGCAATACCAGGATGCAACCAATGTCGTCGGCTATTACGGCGACAATGTCGGCACTACGGCGCCCCCCATCCCTGATCAACTGAAAGCACTGGATTCGAGCTTTTTCAGCAAAGGCAAGTTGATCATCGACCCGGCCATGGCGTTGCACCTGATACGCACGGCGAATGACCCCATTCGGACGTTATGGGTATTTCGCTACTACGATCTCAATGACCGCAACATGGTCGCCTACGGCACTGCACTGCTGCGTCTGATCGACTTTATCCGCGCGCTGACCAAGCTCAAAAACCCTGCTCAACCTGAGCCCATGGTCAACATCATCGCTCACTCCATGGGCGGTCTATTGGTCCGGCAGGCGATTCAACAAACGATTCCGGACGCTCAACGCAACCCCGCCGATCTGATCAACAAAGTGGTGACCCTCGGTACTCCCCATCAGGGCATTGTCTTTCAGATCCTGAAAAAATGGGTCGGGGTGGAAGCGGAACAGGAGATCGAGCATTTCAATCCCGCTAAGCAAAAAGACTCACAAAACCCAACGTCATTTACCCAATTCGGCAAGCACTTCCCGTTGGATCGCCTGCTGACCGTGGTGGGTACCAACTACAAATCCTACGATGTCGGTTCGGCCTCCCTGGGCAATCGGCTGTTCTCGGTGGGCGACGAGTTCGGCATGAACTACAACCGCAGCGATGGCCTGGTCAAACAGAGTTATGCGCAGATTCCGGGGGCGCCACGAACGTTCGTGCATAAATGCCATGGTGGTTTCGACTCGCTGGTGACGGCCAGGGAGTCGTTCGAAATCGCCACGCGATTTTTTTTCGGCAACCTCAAAGTCCGCTTGCGGCTGGTCGAAGGTGAAGTGCTGCGTGGCATGGATATGTTTGGCAAGAGCGAGTTCTTTTTCGGAGTCTCGATCAAGCCGCGCGGGGTCGATTTCGAACTGTTCCATCAGGGCGCCGATTCGGAAAACTGTTATGGCCCCTTTAGCAAGACCAGCCTGACTGACCCGGCCGTGGAATTCGGTTGGGCCGGCCCCGACAGGCTGATCTGGGAGGGTTATCTCAACACCACGCCGATATTGGAAGATGCCAGCATCAGCAAAAAGGACATGGTCATGCGCGTGGACTTTTATGTCGGCGAGCGCGATCTGTTTGGCGTGGGTTTTTCGGATAACGTGATTTTCAGAAAGCAGTACTACATTCGCGGATTACTGCTGCCGCCTTACACCATGTTCATCCATGACGGAGAGCAGTTCGCGGCGCCCGGTTACGTCGACGATCCCAAGACACTGATGACAAAAGTGGCCCAGGGATGGGAATTCGATGTGACGGGTACGGGATTCAAGGGGCGTTTCAGGATTGAGATTGACCAGGTGCCTGAGTGATAAACCCGAATTCGCCAGGATCAAAAGATCGCAGGCTGCGCCAGCTCCTACGTTGACCGCGTATATCCTCAAGGGTATTCGCATTCTTTGTAGGCGCTGGGGGCGGTCCGCCATTTTAGAGGTCGGGTCGGTCGGTGATTGGTCAGCTGAAAACGCTTTAGCCGATGAGCGGGGCTCATCAATGGCCTCTGTTTTGAAGGATCTTTCCTACGCATTGGAGTGATCATCCAGCAGCGCACAACTTTCCAAGACGTTTCCTACAACGTACCCTGTTGCCGCGTTCCAGCATCGACTCCTATAGTTCGGGTCGCGGAAAAAACCGCGAACGACCTTGGCCGGTCGAGTTTAGGAACGCTTCAGCGTCCATAACCATTTCAGACGTCTTTTACGTCTGAAATGGTGTTTTATGGCGGCTGTGCGTGGGACACCTTCGGGTGTGCCGGTTTCCTATTCCCGGTCGGCCAACCCGCGTACAGCTGCCACCTCATTCGCTTGGCCGCGAACGGTGGAAGCTCCATTAATAGGAGTTGCAAAATGTTCGACCAAGTCATGCCCCGTTACCTCCCCATCGACACCTACGACGCCGCCACCCCGGTGCTCTTCATCAATACCCACAAAGAACTCAGCGACATGGCCGCCTGTGCCATGCACCGCTTCACCATGGTTCGCGATCTGACGGACACCTTGTCCAGCCTCAACCTGAAAAACGTATCCGACTGCGACCTGACTCGCATCACCCGTGCAGTGCATCTGCTGGCGCGTGAAGGTTGTGCGGTGCTGGATGTGATTCAGGCGCGGGCGTTGCAGCGGGAGGAGGGGTTCAAGGCTTCGGTTTAGCGGGGCTGCCTCTGGCCCCTTCGCGAGCAGGCTCGCTCCCACAGTTGTTT
>DQGF01000331.1:0-7070 GCA_003525045.1 Pseudomonas sp.
GCTGTCGGCAGTTGCCATTGGCGGCTGAAGTTATCCACAGCACCGATTTGCTGCAGGATCTCCTTCAGGGCAATGACACCCTGGTCGGATAAACCGGTCTCGAGCTGCTCGCTGTCCAGTCGGGCCAGTTGCAGGGCCGCGCTGACTTGCTGCTGACGTCGCAACATAGCGGCGTACTCTTCGCGCAACGTGCTCCAGTCTTGATGGGAGGCAAAAAAGCCCAGCCAGTCCAGTAACTGCTCGCGGATCCCGACGTGGGTCGCATGGGGGGCCAAGGTGAATTCGATGTGCAACAACGCTTGTCCGGCGAACCGGTACAGTGGCGCGGCTTTCAGGCTGTCAGTCGTCCTGCCATCGCGCAATCCCGCCAGCAGGCCACCGGGTTTCGCAGCGTTCAGCCAATGGCACAGGAAAGCCAAAGCTTCGGTCGATGAATCGGGTAGCGCTTCGAAGGCGAACAACAGATCCAGTCGACGCTCGCCAGCCTGTTGATAACTAGTGTTCGAAGACTCCATCAGGGGCACAGGGGCTTGTTGCGGGACTTCTTTCCCTGCGGGAATAACAGCGCCAAAGCTTTGAGCCATCGACTGCAACTCATCGAGACTCTGAGGCCCCGCCAGGCTCAGTGTCATCTGCCCTGTCTGATAAAACCGTTGATGGAAATCCTTCAGTGCGTGCTGGAACTCAGTCTGCGGCAGCGGCAGGCTGTAGCGATTGCCCGCGTGAAACGCGCGCAACGGGTGAGCAGCTGAAATGCCATCAAACAGCGTAAATTGCTGCTGGGCCGTCGCATCCCGGGCCCAGGCGACAAATTCTGCGTGCAGCACTTCCCGTTCCCGCCGCTGATCGTCCAGATTCATACGCGGATAAGCGAGCATGTCTGACAGACGCTCCAGCCCACCGCTAAACGCCTGAGGTGGCAACTCAAAAAAGAAGTCGGTGGTGCGTTCACTGGTCCGCGCATTCACTTGCCCGCCATGACCTTGTACGTAGGCCATCAGGCCTTGTCCTGCGGGAAAGCGCTCGGTACCGAGAAACAGCAGATGCTCAAGAAAGTGCGCCAAACCAGGCCAGGCCAGCGGCACATCGTGGCTGCCCGCGGCGACGCGCAACGCCGCAGCGCAACGCTTTAAATCGGGAGCATGACGCAACGTCACCCGCAGGCCGTTGGCCAGGGTTTCAGTGTGAAGGCGGGGGTGATTCAGCGCAGGCATGAGCACTTCCAGAACAGAGAAGCGCTAATGCTAGCGGATTAGGGGGCGTTCTCAATGAGTTTCCACACCCTGGTGGGGAAACAGATTGAGAACGCCCCCTAAAGTGGATCAGCGCTTGTTCAGCTCGCTGTAAAGCTCGGGTCGGCGATCGAGGAGGTAGCGATTGGCGGCGCGGGAATCGACCATCAACTGGCGATCCAGCTCGCCGACGATCAGTGCTTCATCGAGGCCGGCCTGGGCGATGCGGCTGCCATCCGGCGCGGCGATGCTGCTCTGGCCGCAGTAGTGGATTTCGCCTTCCTGTCCGCAGTAGTTGGCGTAGGCCACATAACACTGGTTTTCAAACGCTCGGGCGCGGACGGTGACGTCGGCGACAAAGTCGTAGGGAATCATGTTCGCCGTCGGCACCAGAATCAGCTCGGCACCGGCCAGGGCCAGGCGCCGGGCATTTTCCGGAAATTCCAGGTCGTAGCAGATCAAAAAACCGAGCTTCCAGCCATTGAGCTCAACCAGCGGGAACTCATCCTTGCCTGCGCTGAACATCGAGTGATCGAGATCGCCGAACAGATGCGTCTTGCGGTAGTTGCACAGGCGCTCGCCATGGGCATCGATCAACTGCACGGCGTTGTAGATCTGTCCGTCTTCGGTGCGCTCGGGGTAGCCATACAAAATGGCAATCCTCGCGGTCTTGGCAATGCGCGCGATCTGCTGCGCCGACTCACCGTTGTGCACCTCCGCCAGCACATTGACTGCATCAAGGCCGATGTTGTAACCGGTCAGGAACATCTCCGGCAGTACCAGCAGGTCGGCGCCCTTGGCCTCCAGCGCCAGTTGATGCAGGCGTTGCAGATTGCCTGCGACGTCGAGGGGCAGCGGTGGACATTGGTAAAGGGCTACGCGCATTTTGAACTCCTTTTACTCGGGCAGGGCGATCGGACCGATCTCGTTGAACACATCTCCTGGACCCGGGTTCTCGGCGTGAGTTTCACCGCCGAAGTGTTTCATGATGCCCCACACCGCATTGAGCGAAGTCTGTACCGCGCCTTCGACCCAGGCCGGGGTCCAGGAAACGTCGTCGCCAGCGATGAAAATCCCGCGTTGCTCAGCCGGCATGTCAGCCTGCATGAAGTGCGCGTACATGCGCTGGTTGTAACGGTAATGGCCGGGCAGGGCACCTTTGAACGCGCCGAGGAAATGCGGGTCGGCTTCCCAGGACACGGTGATCGGGTCGCCGATGATCCGCGCGGCGATGTCGACTTTCGGGTAGATCTTCTTCAACGCATCCAGCGCCAGCTTCACGCGTTTTTCCACCGGGTGCGGGAGCATTTTCAGCGCGTCGCTCATCCACGAGTACGACAGGCAGATGACGCCAGGCTTGTCGTCGCCGTTATCAAATAGATAGGTGCCGCGGGTCAGGCGATCGGTGAGGGTCATGCTCATCAGGTCGCGGCCGGTTTCCGGGTCCTTGTCCTTCCAGAACGGCCGGTCGACCATCACAAAGGTTTTCGACGATTGCATGTAGCGGGTGCGGTCCAGGGCCATCCACATCTTTTGCGAGAACAGGGTTTCGTCGCACTCGATCTGGGTGGTCAGCAGCCAACTCTGGCACGTGGTCAGTACCGCCGCGTATTCGCGGGTGTCACCGTAGTTGTCGGTGACCGTAAAACGCCCGTTCGGTGCGTGGGCAATTTTCTTCACACCGGAACGCGGTGCGCCGCTGTGCAACGAGCTGAGACTGGTGCCTTCTGGCCAGTGCACGCAACGCTCCGGCACATGGCGCCAGATGCCGAGTGGCACTTGTTCCACGCCGCCGACCACCAGGTGCTGGTGATCATCGCAGTTGGTCATCACCACGCGGAAGATTTCCAGCATCGAGTTCGGGAAGTCCGAGTCCCAACCGCCGGTGCCGAAACCGACCTGGCCGAACACTTCGCGGTGATGGAACGAGAGCTTGGCGAAGGCTTTGGAGGTGGCAACGAAGTCGTAGAAGGTGCGGTCGTCCCATAACGGAACCAAGGTGTTCCACAATTCCTTGAGGCGTGGCACGTCGCGATCGCGGATCGCTTGCTGGATATCGGAGAACTGCGAACCGGCTTCCAGTGCATCCGCCCAGGCGTCGGCCACTTCCTGGAACAGTGCAGGAAGATCCGCCAGTTTCTGTGCGTAATGGGTTTTGCCTTCAAGGTCGATGACCGTGCTGCCGGAAGCAGGTGTCAGCGGGTTCGGGAAAGGTTTGGTCTGGAGGCCCAGTTTATCGACGTAGTGATAAAACGCGGTGGAAGACACCGGGAATCGCATGCCGCCGAGCTCGGCGATGATGCCTTCGGCGCCGTTGAATGCCTGGGAGCGCAGACGGCCGCCCATTTTCGAAGCTTCATAGACGACGGGCTTGAGGCCCAGCTTCATCAATTCGTAAGCCGCCACCAGACCCGCGATACCGGCACCGACAATCGCCACTTCGGCACCGTGGTTGTGCGCAGGAATACTGCCCAGGCCGGCCGGGTGTTCAATCCAGTCGTCGAAGGCGAAAGGGAAGTCCGGGCCGAAAATGGTAATCGGCTTTTTACCGTCTGCAGGATGGCGATTGTTCTTGTTCATGGCTGACCTTGCTGGCGACCCGACGCGGGATGCGCGTTTGAGTATAGGAAAAGATGGCAGCCATTCTAGAGAGCGTAGAACACGTTAATAAGACGCAAAGTGTCGTCGTTTTGCTAGTTAATTGATCAGTATGACAATCGATTGATACACACTGTCGGTGTAGGAGCGAGGCTTGCCCGCGAAGAGGCCCGATCCGACAGTGAAAATCTACCGGCAGCAACTCAAACCGGCTGCCCCCGATCAATCTTGCTGCTCAAAATGATCGAAGTCGTCGTCTTCTCCACCCCATCCACACTGCCGATCTGATCCAGCAACTGATCCAGCTGCTCCGGCGAATCGGTGCGCAACCACGCCACATAATCAAATTCGCCACTGACCGCACACAACTGCTGTACCTGAGCCATGGCGCTGAGGCGACGCAACACTTCCTTGCCGGACCGCGGCTGCACCGTGATCCCGACGTACGCCTGCAACCCTCCATCCACCACGCGCTGACCCAAACGCACACCGTAACCGGTGATCACTTTGGCCTTTTCCAGCCGCGCCAGCCGTGACGTAACGGTAGTGCGTGCAATACCCAGTTGCCGGGCGAGCATGGCCACGCTTTCGCGGGCATTGATCTGCAGGGCGGCGATCAGTTGGCGGTCGATTTCGTCAAGAACGGGCGGGCGGATGTCAGGCAAAGGGGCGGCTCCAGCGGCTCAAAGCAATGGGTAAGCATGTTACAGGCACAGCCCTTGAAGCGGATATCTGATCCAGGCTCAGTACCGTTCTTGCCATTTTTGCCTGCGACAATTTGCCATAAGTAACCAGGTAGTACATTATTCCGCGCTTGTCACAAATGGGGAAAATATCCGACATGAATAATTCTGCGGCTGCCGGCGGCGGCAAATGGTTGCTGGTGGGGCTAGGTGTCCTCATCGCATTGATCGGGCTTGGATTGGCCGGTGGCGGTGGCTATCTGATCTCGCTCGGCGGCAGCGCGTACTTCCTGTTGATGGGCCTGGCGATGCTGGTGTCCGGCCTGATGATCGCCCGCCGCAAACCACAGGGCGCATGGCTGTATGGCCTGGCGCTGATCCTGACAGCGATCTGGGCGGTATGGGACGCCGGCTTCGAATACTGGCCACTGGTCTCGCGCGTGTTGACCTTTGCGGTGATCGGTCTGGTCGTCGCGCTGATCTACCCGACGCTCGTGCGCACTTCGGGTGCGACCCCTGGCCGTGGCGCTTACGGATTGGCCGGTATTTTGGGCGTCGGTGTTGTCGCAACGATGGCCTACATGTTCGTGCCGACCCCTGTGGTCAAGGCCAGCAGCGAACCGGCCGTTACCCCGGTCGCACCTGGCACCGAACAGAAAGACTGGGCTCATTGGGGCAACACCACCGCTGGCAACCGCTTTGCCGCGCTGGACCAGATCAACAAAGGCAATATCGACAAACTGCAAGTGGCCTGGACCTTCCGCACCGGTGACATCCCGCAAAGCACCGGTGCCGGTGCCGAAGACCAGAACACCCCGCTGCAAATTGGCGACACCGTCTACACCTGCACCGCCTACGGCAAAGTCTTCGCCCTGGATGCCGACACCGGCACCCAGCGCTGGAAGTTCGACCCGCAAGGCACTGCGCCAAACTGGCAGCGCTGCCGTGGTCTGGGTTATTCCGAAACCCCTGCGTCTTCCGACAACCAGCCAACAGCCTGTAGGAAAAGTCTGTTTCTACCGACCGGTGATGCGCGTCTGATCGCTATCAACGCCGAAACCGGCGAGCCGTGTGAAGAGTTTGGCAACAAAGGCACGGTCGATCTGACAACCGACATGGGCGAAGTGAAACCCGGTTATTACCAGCAAACCTCGACCCCGCTGGTTGCAGGTGACGTGGTAATCGTCGGTGGCCGCGTAGCCGATAACTATTCCACTGGCGAACCGCCAGGCGTAGTCCGTGCTTACGACGTGCGTAGCGGTGAGTTGATGTGGGCCTGGGATCCGGGTAACCCGAACACCACCAAGCGTCCGCCAGCTGGCGAGACCTATACCCGTGGCACGCCGAACGTCTGGTCGGCCATGTCCTACGACGCCAAACTCGGTCTGGTCTACCTGCCCACCGGTAACGCCACGCCGGACTTCTTCGGCGGACAACGCACCGAATTTGATGACAAGTGGAACTCATCCATCGTCGCCATCGATGTAAAGACCGGTCAGGTGCGCTGGCACTTCCAGACCACTCACCACGACCTGTGGGACTTCGACCTGCCAGCCCAGCCCCTGCTCTACGACGTGCCGGATGACAAGGGCGGCACCCAGCCAGCCCTGGCGCAAGTCACCAAACAGGGCGAGATCTTCCTGCTCAACCGTGAAACCGGCGTGCCGATCGCTCGCGTTGAAGAGCGTCCGGTCCCGCAGGGCAACGTGCCTGGCGAACGCTACTCGCCGACCCAGCCGTTCTCGGTAGACATGCCGTCAATCGGCAATCAGACGCTGACCGAATCCGACATGTGGGGCGCCACGCCGTTCGACCAGCTGATGTGCCGCATCCAGTTCAAAGGCATGCGCCACGAAGGCGTCTACACCCCGCCGGGCATGGACCGGGCCTTGCAGTTCCCGGGTTCCCTGGGCGGTATGAACTGGGGCAGCGTCTCGGTTGATCCGAACACCCACTACATGTTCGTCAACGACATGCGCTTGGGCCTGGCCAACTATATGATCCCGCGTGACAAGATCGCCGCCGGGGCCAGCGGTATCGAAATGGGCGTCGTGCCGCAGGAAGGCACGCCATTCGGCGCCATGCGCGAACGCTTCCTCTCGGCGGCCGGCATTCCGTGCCAGAAACCACCGTTCGGCACCATGTCCGCCATCGACCTCAAGACTCGCAAACTGATGTGGCAAGTTCCGGTCGGCACGGTGCAGGACACCGGCCCGCTGGGGATTCGCATGCACTTGCCGATCCCGATTGGCATGCCGACCCTGGGTGCGTCGCTGGCGACCCAGTCGGGCCTGCTGTTCTTCGCGGGGACTCAAGACTTCTACCTGCGTGCTTTCGATACCGGCAACGGCAACGAAATCTGGAAAGCTCGTTTGCCCGTGGGTAGCCAATCCGGACCGATGACCTATGTGTCGCCGAAAACCGGCAAGCAGTACATCCTGCTCACTGTGGGTGGCGCCCGTCAGTCGCCGGACCGTGGGGACTATGTCATTGCTTACGCCTTGCCTGAGTAAAAGCTGAATCGCAGGTACGAAAAAGCCGCGCAATTGCGCGGCTT
>DQGF01000331.1:7387-8012 GCA_003525045.1 Pseudomonas sp.
GCCGCGCAATTGCGCGGCTTTTTTGGCTGTGCGAACTGACCTGACGCCATCAACGGGACGACAGAATGGACAGCGATAGCCACTCGTAGTCGAATGCAAAATCCAGGGATGCGAGGTGACGGAGATGACGAAGAAGATGCCTCCCGCTGTACGGGACCATGCATTGCAGATTGCACATCACGAAATGGGGCACTACGTCATGGCCCGTGCCTTGGGCTTTGCAACGGGCGGCGTGACCCTGACAGTGACCATGGACTTAAGGCATCAAGGGGGCGCTTCCATCACCTTGGTACGGCCCATTTCGTCGATGGACGCGATGAAAAAGCATTTGGAGGCTCGAATGATGGTCCTCTTGGCTGGCGCTATGGGGCAGACATTATCTTCAACACCTTCGCCCAGGAAACTCGTCGATAAATCGAAAGCGACAACTATCCTGAAAGGAGGGCTTGGGGCGGAACAGGATTACGCAAAAGTAAGGGAGTTGCAGCAACTACTACGCAACATAGCCTACCCCGATACAGATTCTGCGTCGTCTGACCGCATAACGGCTGAGCTCAAGGAGATCACTGATCGCGTGTGGCTGCGGACTCAAGAAATCGTGGAGGCGTTGGCCGATACGATTACC
>DQGF01000331.1:8329-8553 GCA_003525045.1 Pseudomonas sp.
AATTGGCATTGGCGTTGGTAGACGGCATGGTCATGGTGGAGCAGTGGGGAAGGGCGGCGGACACGTATGAGGTTGTGTTGACGGGGGAAATGCTTGAACGGCTGCGGCCAGTGCAGGCCATTCCAGCGCTAAGGGTTTAAGTGTAAAAAACGCTGGTAGCTCCAGTTTGATGCAAACGCTATTATTGCGTTGTCAGCACAGACCGGAACCTTGGAAGCAAGGGG
>DQGF01000331.1:8877-9571 GCA_003525045.1 Pseudomonas sp.
TAGGGGGTTTTTTTTTGGGGGGCAAAAGCCACTCCTAGCCAGTGAGCGGGATAAGCGGGAAACCGTGAAAGGAGAGGCCGATATTCAGATTCACAAGAAGCCTTGATGCGAAAGCATCGAGGCTTTTTGCTGTCTATCAGACAGGTTTGCCAGCAATACGCATTTCAAAAATTTAACGCACGCGGTGTGGCTTCCCTTCTGGTCAGGTCATTCCGTTGCATTTAGATCGTTGCCGGGGTGGGGTGTAGTAGTTGCAATCCCGATCATGATTTGAAAGCCCCGACAGTTTCGGGGCTCATCCCGCTGCTTGATTTGCCGCTATTTTCCGGACCTGGCCGCCGTCCGAGCCGGCTCCCGCGTCAGCACCTTCACCACATCATCAATCACTGCTTTGCTCATCGTCGTAGTGCGCGGCCCATGCGTGGCGATCGGAGTCTTGGGCGTAGGCGGCATCGACGGTCGGGGACTTGGCGAGGAACAATAGGTCGGAGGCTTGGGCCAGAGCGTCGGCGATGGGGACGTTGCGGCAGACGTGGAACAGAGGTTGATTCGAGAGATATAGGAAGGGGGTGAAGCCGACGGTTTTTAGTTCTGAATAATCAGATGGATTTGCTTTTGTCATGATGTAGCTCCTTGACTTAAAGAGCTGCCACGTTCGTTTCCAAGCGAATGGGTGGCAACTGTGCGCAGGTTG
>DQGF01000331.1:9919-10219 GCA_003525045.1 Pseudomonas sp.
TCCGAAGACGTCCCACGCACAGCTGCCATAACACTGAGTCGCAGCCGTAAAAACGTCTGGAGTCGTGATGGGACTGTTGCGCTTGACTTGACTAGACGGGTTTCCAAGCCCGATCGCTGAATGGTCAGCGACGTCCGGAGACTATCCCGTCGAAGCAAAGCGCAACAAGGCGGCAAAGTGCCTAAACGCAAGATTCGGAGTTTGCCTACAAGGTCCTAAGGCGTCATCCGATATTTCGACACCCTCAGCAAACAAAGTTAAACGTCAAATACACGAAAGCCGCGCATTGCGCGGCTTTCT
>DQGF01000331.1:10517-15584 GCA_003525045.1 Pseudomonas sp.
AGCCGCGCATTGCGCGGCTTTCTCACTTTGACTGAAATCAGATGTACATCTATTTCAGGACGAGTGATGAGCGTCATTTTCGGAAGCGTCTGACATACAGGGCAGCGGTCTCTTGTCGATCATTGATTCTTTCTCGTGGCCTCGGGCCTTTGTTCGAGGTTGGCGGAATGGAGACCGAAGTGACCGCCTATTTTCCAGCGCTGACCATTGGCGATCAGACTTACGATTTTGCTCACCTTGAACCGTTCACTTTCATGATTCAGAGTCAGTTGGCCAGGCTTGATTTGCGCGTGCACGTCACTTTTTCGAGCCACTGTTCCAGCCAGGGTTATGATCCGGCGACGCACCCGGCAGGGGAGCCGATCATTCTCGACGGTGCCGGACGACCGCGCACCTTCTGTGCAATCCGTTACCGGCTGTCATTGGGGCTGCCGACGGTGATCCAGGGGTTGAACCATCCCCGGTCCAAAGTCCGTGAGACTGCGACGCGGCGAAACTGGGCATACTCTATGACGATTCAGGACCCGGCCGGGCCTTACCACGTGTTCTTTGAGATACGTCGTGCCGCCAAGGAAAAACCGCAGCATCTTAATCTGGTAGTTGAGAGTGCTTATCACCAAACAGAACAGTCGCCGAGGCTGCTGGGCAAGATGGGGTTTATGCTGCTGTGCGGTAAGGTCTACATGCGGCTACCGAGTTCGACCAAACGCTAGGGGCAGAAACGAAAAAAGACGCCATGGGCGTCTTCTTCGATTCGGTAAAGCAGATCCGGACACCACTTGCGAACCGCCTTGCGCGGTTACAGCTTTCGCTGCTGGGAAGCGCTCATTCTCATCCGGTCAGTCGCTTCGACAGGTCAAATCTAATGAAAGTTAATATTCACGTCAATCATTAATTCGGAAGAAAGCCGCGCAATACGCGGCTTTCTTGTTTGGTGGGCCCACACGGACTTGAACCGTGGACCAAAGGATTATGAGTCCTCTGCTCTAACCAACTGAGCTATAGGCCCTCAGTAGGCCGCGGATTATAGCGATGGTTTCTCGGCTGTGCTATCCGAAAAATCCAATATGGCTGTACGAAGAAACGTCGCGGCGAATTCGGCGGGGGGCAAGGGCATGCTGACGATGTAGCCCTGGATCTGTTCACAACCCTCCGCAGCCAGGAATTGCTGCTGCGCCAGGGTCTCGACGCCCTCGGCAATCACGGTGAATTGCATGCTGCGACCCAAGGCGATAATGGCGCGAACGATCGCCGCATCGTGGGGATCGTCCGGCAGGCCGCGGACAAAAGACTGGTCGATCTTGAGGATGTCCAGCGGCAGGCGTTTGAGGTAGCTCAGGGACGAGTAGCCGGTGCCAAAGTCGTCGATCGCCAGTTGCACACCCAAATGTTTGAGTTGATGCAGCACCGCCAGCGCTTCTTCGGCCTGGCTCATGATGAAGTTTTCGGTAATTTCCAGTTGCAGGAAGTCAGGTCTGAGGCCGTTGTCCTTGAGCAGTTGTTCGATGCGGCCAAGCAGGTTCGGCTGACGCAGCTGGGCGCCGGCGAGGTTTACCGAGAGTGGGCCCAGGCATTCGTAGACCTGATTCCATTCGTACATCTGCCGGCAGGCGGTCTCGAGTACCCAGTCGCCGATCTGCAGGATCATGCCGTTTTCTTCGGCCAGGGGGATGAAGTGTTCCGGCGGTACATCGCCAAAGGTCGGGTGACGCCAACGAATGAGCGCTTCGGCGCCGACCAGGCGATGGTCGTCAAGGCTGATCTTTGGCTGATAGTGCAGGAACAGCTCATTACGCTCGATGGCGCGCCGCAATTCGTGTTCCAGCGCGACGCGCTCGCTGGCTTGGGCGGTGAGGTCGCGGGTATAGCTTTCGACTCGATTGCGACCCTTGGCCTTGGAGCGATACATCGCCGCATCGGCGTTCTTGACCAGTGTGGCGACGTCACAGCCGTCCTTGGGGTAGAGGCTGGTACCGATGCTGGCGCTGATGAAAAATTCGTGCACGCCGGCCTGGAACGGTGCGCCGAAGCAATTGAGCAACTTGATCGCGATGTTGTCGGCGTCACTGGATTGCTGCAGGCCGGGGAGCAGGATGATGAATTCGTCGCCGCCCAGGCGCGCCACGGTATCGATGTCGCGCAGCTGTTCCTTGAGGCGCACGGCGATGCCTTTGAGCAAGAGGTCGCCGACCGGGTGACCCAGACTGTCGTTGATGTGTTTGAAGCGGTCCAGGTCGAGGAACAGCACGGCACCCTGGCCGCCATTTTCCTGTTGGTTGTTGAGCGCGGTCAGCAACCGGCTCTCGAACAGGGTGCGGTTCGGCAGGCCGGTCAGCGGGTCGTGGTGCGCCTGGTAGTCGAGTTTGGCCTGGGCGTGCTTGAGGCTGGAAATGTCCGCGAACACCGCCACAAAGTGGGTGATGAATTTGTCCCGATTGCGTACCGCGCTGATAGTCAGCCAGCTCGGGTAGAGCTCGCCGTTCTTGCGCCGGTTGGAGATCTCGCCCTGCCAATGACCTTCGGCGGTCAGTTGATGCCACATGGCCGCATAGAAGGCGCTGTCATGCAGCCCCGAGGCCAGCAGACGAGGGGTGTGGCCCAATGCTTCGCTCTCGCTGTAGCCGGTGATTTCAGTAAACGCGCGGTTGACGGCACTGATGTGCTGTTGAGTGTCGGTGATCAACACCCCTTCGGCGGTGCTCTCGAACACGGTGGCTGCCTGTTGCAGCTTCTCCTGCATCAAGTGCCGCTCCGTGATGTCCCGGGCGATGGTCAGCATGCAATCTTCATCGCCGATCGGCAGCGGGCGGCTGGACACCTCGCAGAGGCGGATCTGGCCGTCGCTGCGGCGGATGTGGCAGCTGAAGTCGCGGACGAAGCCGTCACGGTGCAGCAGGTCGAGCATCTGCTTGCGTTCGTTGAGATTGACCCAGATCCCCAACTCCAGAGCCGAGCGGTCCACGGACATCGCGCTGTTGAAGCCGGTAATGCGGCTAAACCCTTCGTTGACCTCCAGCAGCAAGCCGTCGCTTTGCCGGGACAGCAGCAAGCCGTCAGGGGAGGCATGGAAGGCCTTGGCGAACTTCTCTTCGGAGGTTTGCAGCTGTTGCTGGGTTTCCTTGAGCTGACTGATATCGCGCACGACGACCACCAGCGCAGGGGTGGTATCGAGGTCGAACGGTTCGGCGGAAATCAGACCGGTAAACACTTGGCCATTGTTGCGTCGAAAGGGCATCTCCAGGTTACGAATGCTGCCGGCCTGCAACCGCTGCAACAAGCCCGGTCCTACGCCGGGAATGCCCCAGATGTTCAGGTCGGTGGCGGTCTGGCCGATGACGTCTTCAGCCCTGAGGCCTATCTGTTCTTCGAATGCTTCGTTGACTTCCAGCAAACAACCGTCGGAGAGCCGCGCGATAACCAGAATGTCCGGGCATTGCTGGAATACCGAGGCGAACTTCTGTTCCGACAGGCGCAACGCCTCTTCGGTGCGCTTGGCGTCGCTGATATCGATCATCAGCCCGCGCATCACGGGTTCATGTCCGTGCTCGATCAGGCTGACGATGTCGCGTACCCACAGACAACGGCCGTCGGCGGTGATGACCCGGTAGTCGAGGGTGTGATCGCGCCCGGCCAGGACTTCTTGATCGCAGAAGGTCTGGGCGCGGGTGAGGTCGGCTGGGTGGATGATGTTGCGCCAGAAGCCCGGAATCAGCCAGTGAGACAGGGGATAACCCAGCAGATCCTCGGCATGGGGTGACACGTAGCTGTAGGTGAAATCGGTGATCCTCGCTTCCCAGGCGATGGCCGAAAGACTCTCCACCAGTCCGCGGTAGTGATATTCGCTGCTGCGCAGTTCCTGTTCCAGATCGACCCGGCGGGTGATTTCCGAACTCAGCCGGCGGTTGATCCGGATCACCATCGCCAGCACACCGATCAACAGCAGTAATCCGGGTAGGCCGTAAACCAGCAAATCGGACCAGAACGTTCGATGATCGAGGACGTTGCCGACCCAATGCTCCTGGATAGCGCTGATTTCGTCCGGGGTCATATCTGCCAGGACTTTGTCCAGGATGCCCACCAGCATCTTGTTGTGCTTGGGCACGCCCATGGCCAGTTGATAGCGATAGGGTGTCTCGCCGCTGACATAAAGCCCGTCGAGCTTGAGCTGGCGCAGGCTCCAGATGCTGGACGCGAGGTCGCCGACCACTGCGTCCACCTCATCGGTGGCCAGTGCCTGCAAGGCTGAGCTTACGTTGGGCATTGCCACCAGATTCAGATCGGGATGGTGAGTACGCAGCAGCTCATGGGGGGCGTAATTTTCCACCACGGCGACTTTCAGGCCGTACAGGTCTGCCAGTTTACGTGGTTGGGGGCCTCCGACATGGGCAAGAATGACAATCGGAAAGTCCAGATAGGGTCGGGTAAACGATAAGTAATTCTGGCGCTCCGGGGTCGACATGATGCCCGGCAACAGGTCCAGCTTCGCTTGTTTGGCCTGCTCCAGGACAACCGTCCAGCTGACCGGCTCGATGGGCGTGAGCTTGATGGCCAGGCGTTGACGAATCAGGTTGATGTAGTCCGCCGCAAGGCCCTGGTAGCGACCCTGATCGTCGCGAAACTCGAAGGGCGGCCAGGACGCATCAACGCCCAGGCGCAAGTCCGGGTGAGTCTTCAGCCAGCTACGTTCTTCGTCGGTCAGAGTCAGCGCGCCAGCCGTTGCGGTCCAGGTTATCAGCGACAGCAAAAAAAGCACGGTCGGCAGTCTCGGCATAACGGTCTCGTTACGGCTCTGGGGAATGTTTCGAGTGTAGACGGGCAATCAGGCGGGAGTGAAGCGTGGGAAATTTTATCTGCAAAAAGCAAAACCCCCGGCCAGGGCCGGGGGTTTTGTGATCACTCGTCGAGGAAGGAGCGCAGATGCTCGCTTCTCGTCGGGTGGCGCAGCTTGCGCAGCGCCTTGGCTTCGATCTGACGAATCCGTTCACGGGTCACGTCGAACTGCTTACCAACCTCCTCGAGGGTGTGGTCGGTATTCATGTCGATACCGAAGCGCATGCGCAGCACCTT
>DQGF01000523.1 GCA_003525045.1 Pseudomonas sp.
GTTGAAGGTCTGAAAAGCTTCGCGGGCAAGCCTCGCTCTTACAGGTCCGCGTTGTTCTGTAGGAGCGAGGCTTGCCCGCGAAGGCGTCATCCGGCTCACAGCAAATTCGAAGGCGTCAGCTGCTCCCCGCGCCACTCAAACGCCACCGGCGCCAATACCTGATCAATCCGCGCCTCGCTCCACAGCGTCGCAAAGCTCTTGCCTACGCCAGGATGAACCCGGTCCGGCGCGATCAGCGACAACGGCCACAACACGAAGGCGTTTTTCAGAATTTCTGCCCGCGGCAGAATCAAACCATCGAAGTTACCCACCAGATCGCCAAACAGCAGCACGTCGATATCCAGCGGCAAACCCTTGCGGTCCGGCGCGTAACGACCGTTGTCCGCCTCGATGAATTTCAACCGACGGTCCAACTCCATCAGCGGTAGATCGGTGTAGGCCGAGACCACGAAATTGAAAAACGGCCCGCTTTTGATCCCCACTGGCTGGCTTTCGAACACCGCCGAGCAGCGTATATCCACCAGGAAACCTGCCAAGGCTTCCAGGCCCGCCTGCAAATGGGATTCGCGCTCGATATTGCTGCCGAGCCCGAGATAAACCTGAGTCAGCGACATCCGCGCTCGATCTCCACGCCCACACCACCCGTGGCAGCCGGGACTGCACCTGGCTTGGTCAACTTGAGGCGCATCCAGGTGATGTTGAACTCACTCATCAGAACTTCAACCAGGCGCTCGGCAAAGGTTTCGACCAGCTGGAACTGCGCCTGCTCGGCAAACGCCTGAATGCGCGATGAAACGCTCGCGTAATCGAGCGCCAGGGTCAGGTCGTCACCGGCAGCGGCCGGGCGATTATCCCAGGCGAAGCTCAGATCAAGACGCAAGCACTGTCGGATGCCTCGTTCCCAGTCGTAGGCACCAATCACGGTGTCGACTTCCAGGCCCTCGATAAACACTCTGTCCAAGCACTCTTCTCCGCTGCACGACAAGGGCGCAATGCGCCGTTAGAATCAGGGCGTCCTCGCCCGGAATAGTTAGCATGTTTTGGTTACTGGCGACCCTCGCCTACCTGCTCGGCTCTCTGTCCTTTGCCATTTTGCTCAGCCGCCTGACCGGTAACCCCGATCCGCGAATGAGTGGCTCGGGCAATGCCGGTGCCACCAACATGTTGCGCCTGGCGGGCAAAAAGCTCGCCACCCTGACCTTGCTCGGCGATCTCTGCAAGGGCCTGCTGCCAGTGCTGATCGCAGGTGTTGCAGGTCTTTCGCTGCAGGAACAGGCCTGGATCGGCATCTGCGCCGTCATCGGCCATCTGTTTCCGCTGTACTTCCGCTTTCGCGGCGGCAAGGGTGTCGCCACCGCCGCCGGAATGTTGCTTGGCCTATACCCGCCCGCTGCACTGCTGGCAGTCTGCGCCTGGCTGCTGACGTTCTACCTGACCCGCACCAGCTCGCTTGCCGCATTGATCGCCACGCCGCTGACCCTGCCGTTGCTGGCCTGGCAAGAGCCGGCGGCACTGCTGCCCATGAGCGCGCTCACAGGGCTGATCGTCTGGCGCCATCGCGGCAATCTACGCGACCTGTTTGCCGGGCGCGAACGGCATTTTTAAATACCGCAGATGAACGCCGCTCATCACAGCGCCGACAATTGCTCCATCGGCCAACGCGCCTGCACGCTGATCGCCAGGCTTTCGTGCTGACCAGCTTGTAAACGCTGGCACCCGGCAAACGCAATCATCGCGCCATTATCCGTGCAGAACTCCGGACGGGCATAAAACACATCGCCGCGCATGTCCCCGAGCATTTTCTCCAGCGAAGAGCGCAATGCCTTATTGGCGCTGACGCCCCCAGCGATCACCAGGCGCTTCATGCCTGCCTGCTTCAGGGCCCGCTTGCACTTGATGGTCAAAGTCTCCACCACGGCCTGCTGGAACGCCAGCGAGATGTCGCAACGGGCTTGCTCGCTGTCGTCCCCGGCGCTGACGCATTGCTGCCAGGTGTTCAAGGCGAAGGTTTTCAAGCCACTGAAGCTGAATGCCAGGCCGGGGCGGTCGCACATCGGACGCGGGAAAGTGAATCGGCCGGCCACCCCTTGCTCCGCCAGTCGCGCGATTTCCGGGCCGCCCGGATAATTGAGGCCCATCATCTTCGCGGTCTTGTCGAACGCCTCACCGGCAGCATCGTCGAGGGTCTCTCCCAACAACGTGTATTGGCCGATCCCGTCGACCTGGACCAGTTGCGTATGACCGCCCGAGACCAACAAAGCGACGAACGGAAATTCCGGCGGTTGCGTCTCCAGCATGGGCGCGAGCAAATGGCCTTCCATGTGATGCACGCCCAAGGCTGGAATGCCCCAGGCAAAGGCCAGCGCCTGGGCGCAGGAAGCCCCCACCAAAAGTGCACCGACCAGCCCGGGACCCGCGGTGTAAGCGATCGCGTCGATCTCGGTCGGCACACAGTCGGCCTCGGCCAACACCTGACGAATCAAGGGCAGCATGCGTTTGACGTGGTCACGGGAAGCCAACTCCGGCACCACGCCACCATAGGCACGGTGCAGGTCGATCTGGCTAAACAGCGCGTCGGCCAGCAGGCCGCGTTCACTGTCATATAATGCGACACCGGTTTCGTCGCAGGAGGTTTCTAATCCCAGTACTAGCATGGGTTTGCGCCTTGTTTAGGCTGAATTCGAAGGCGCGCATAATAGTCGCCACGTGATGCCCCGACCAGCGGTTTTCGATCAGAGGCTTTGCATTCCGAGCGATGAGGGGTTAACATCCGCAACCCTTAAAAACCGACGTCTTCAAGTGCTCTTTTGCCACGAGGATGTTGACCCCGGTAATGAATGAAGGTAGCTCTGGATGCCAGCCGTCAAAGTAAAAGAGAACGAACCCTTCGACGTAGCTCTGCGTCGTTTCAAGCGCTCCTGCGAAAAAGCCGGTGTTCTGGCTGAAGTTCGTAGCCGCGAATTTTACGAGAAGCCGACTTCTGAGCGTAAGCGTAAAGCAGCAGCCGCTGTTAAGCGTCACGCCAAGAAAGTTCAGCGCGAGCAGCGCCGCGCCGTTCGTCTGTACTAATACACAGACGTTCGTAGCAAGCTTCTGCCAAGCCCGGCCCTCAGCCGGGCTAATGGCATTTGCGCAATACGCTTGATGTTTCACCGTCAAAGCCGCAGACGCGACCGAGACAAACCTGCTTCACAGCGTCAGACCTGGCTTTTTTGCCAGCGGTGCACGTCTTTTCTGACGAGCCTTTCAAGGCTACTGACGAGCACACCCACTGATTCCTCTCACGACGATCAGCCCAAGGCACCTTCTTGCGTGCCCGCTTATGAGCGATCCGGGGCCATCGACTGGCCGCAGCGGATTTCAGCGCAATATTTTCAAATAGTCGAATACTGATTGGTACTAACGTCAGTGGATTTTCGGCGGATACACTTCCCGACAGCGATTACGCAGACGACACTGGTCGAGCCGTACATTTTGCGCGCCTCAAACAACAACCCGCATTCGGCCGCCATTTGTTTCGGGTCCATTTCAGCGCAGATGACGAGAACGCCATGGCCGGGCTAATTCCCCAGAGCTTCATTGACGACCTTCTGAACCGCACCGACATCGTCGATGTGGTCAGCTCGCGCCTGCAAATGAAAAAGGCTGGCAAGAACTACACCGCCTGCTGCCCTTTTCACAAAGAGAAAACCCCGTCCTTCAGCGTCAGTCCCGACAAGCAGTTCTATTACTGCTTTGGCTGCGGCGCTGGCGGCAATGCCCTCGGCTTCATGATGGACCACGACAACCTGGATTTCGTCCAGGCTGTCGAAGAACTGGCCAAAGCCGCCGGCATGGAAATTCCCCGCGAAGAAAGCGGCCGACCGCACAAACCGCGGCAGCCGACCGACTCGCCGCTGTACCCGCTGCTCACTGCCGCCGCCGACTTTTACCGCCAGGCCTTGAAAAGCCATCCATCGCGCAAAGCCGCTGTGGATTATCTGAAAGGTCGCGGGCTGACCGGCGAAATCGCCCGGGATTTCGGCCTCGGTTTCGCCCCGCCCGGCTGGGACAATCTGTTCAAGCACTTGAGCAGCGACACCCTGCAACAGAAAGCCATGGTCGATGCCGGCCTG
>DQGF01000465.1:0-353 GCA_003525045.1 Pseudomonas sp.
GGAGCGAGCCTGCTCGCGAATGGTTTCAGGACTAGCCGAGATAATTGCATTCAGCCAATCTCCCACTGAACGAATCCTACACACCCCGCGTCATACCCATCCTTGAGCTAGCTTAGGAAAAGGACCGCCGAGCCTTGGGATTAGTCCTTAGCGCCCTATTCATGTTTAAATTGAACGCTCATTCAAGTTAAACCGCCGGTTCGCTGCCCGCTCACAACAGGAGGCTTGCCTTTGCCGAGTCCATTACTGATTGGACTGTTTCACCCCCTCGAGGTGCACCTTTCATGAGTGCATCGTCCCTCCCTCCAAGCGGCCAGGTCCGCATGAATCCGCCGGTGTTTTACTTCTCGGCG
>DQGF01000465.1:619-3008 GCA_003525045.1 Pseudomonas sp.
GGCCAGGTCCGCATGAACCCGCCGGTGTTCTACTTTGCGGCGAGTTTCATTTTGTTGTTCGGCGTTGTCGTGATCGCCATGCCGGAACAGGCCGGTGCCTGGTTGCTGGCGGCGCAAAACTGGGCGGCCAACACGGTCGGCTGGTACTACATGCTCGCAATGACCCTGTATCTGGTCTTCGTGGTGGTCACCGCCTTGTCCGGCTACGGCAAGATCAAGCTCGGTGCCGACCACGACGAACCCGAATTCAGTTACCTGTCCTGGGCCGGGATGCTGTTCGCCGCAGGGATCAGCATCACGCTGTTTTTCTTTTGCGTGTCTGAACCGCTGACCCACCTGGCGCAACCGCCCCAAGGTGAGGCCGGCACAGCGGATGCGGCGCGTCAGGCGATGCAGATCCTGTTTCTGCACTGGGGCCTGCACGGCTGGGGCGTGTTCGCCTTCGTCGGCATGGCCCTGGCTTACTTCGCCTATCGCCACAACCTGCCGCTGGCCCTGCGCTCGGCGCTTTATCCGCTGATCGGCAAGCGCATCAACGGCCCGATCGGTTACGCGGTGGACGGTTTCGGCATCATCGCCACGGTATTCGGCCTCGGTGCCGACATGGGCTTTGGCGTATTGCACCTCAACTCGGGATTGGACTACCTGTTCGGCATCGCTCATACCCAGTGGATTCAGGTCGGCCTGATCACGCTGATGATGGGCGCGGCGATCATCGTGGCCGTGTCCGGCGTCGATAAAGGCGTGCGGGTGATGTCCGACATCAACATGTTGCTGGCCTGCGCCCTGCTGCTGTTCGTGTTGTTTGCCGGGCCCACTCAGCACCTGCTCAACACCCTGATCCAGAACATCGGCGACTACCTCGGCGCCTTGCCGATGAAGAGTTTCGACCTCTACGCCTACGACAAACCCAGCGACTGGCTGGGCGGCTGGACGGTGTTCTACTGGGCCTGGTGGATTGCATGGTCGCCGTTCGTGGGCCTGTTCATCGCGCGGATTTCCCGTGGCCGGACCATCCGTGAGTTCGTCTTCGGCGTGCTGCTGATCCCGCTGGGTTTCACCCTGGCCTGGATGTCGATCTTCGGCAACAGCGCCATCGATCAAGTGCTCAACCACGGCATGAGCGCGCTGGGAATGTCGGCCATCGACAATCCATCGATGACGCTTTATCTGCTGCTGGAAACCTATCCGTGGAGCAAAACCGTCATCGCGGTCACGGTCTTCATCAGCTTCGTGTTCTTCGTCACCTCGGCCGACTCCGGCACCGTAGTGCTATCGACGCTGTCCGCCAAGGGCGGTAATCCGGATGAAGACGGGCCGAAATGGTTGCGAGTGTTCTGGGGCGCGATGACCGCACTGGTGACCAGTGCGCTGCTGTTCTCCGGCAGCATCGATGCGCTGAAGTCAGCGGTGGTGCTGACCTCGTTGCCGTTCTCGTTGATTTTGCTGTTGATGATGTGGGGGCTGCACAAGGCGTTCTATCTGGAATCCCAGAAGCAGATCGCACAGCTGCACTCCCTGGCGCCGGTGTCCGGTTCTCGCCGTGGCGGTTGGCGTCAGCGCTTGAGTCAGGCGGTGCATTTCCCGTCGCGGGATGAGGTTTACCGTTTCCTCGATACGACGGTACGTCCGGCGATTGAAGAAGTGACTGCGGTGTTCGTCGAGAAGGGCTTGCACGTAGTCGCTCAGCCCGATCCGGCCAACGACAGCGTCAGCCTGGAAATCGGCCATGGCGAGCAGCATCCGTTCATCTACCAGGTGCAGATGCGTGGCTACTTCACGCCGTCCTTCGCCCGTGGCGGCATGGGTTCCAAGGAGCTCAATAACCGTCGTTACTATCGGGCCGAAGTGCATTTGAGCGAAGGCAGTCAGGATTACGATCTGGTGGGTTACACCAAGGAGCAGGTGATCAACGACATCCTCGATCAGTACGAGCGGCACATGCAGTTCTTGCATTTGGTGCGTTGATCGCAAGGGTGGGGGCTGGCGTTTTCAGGTGTCGGTGCTCAACGCCATGAACAACACCAGCGCCGCCACCGGCACACCGAACACAATGCTGCCGACCACCAGTTCCGTCGTCACAGGCTGGCCGGCAGTCACCACGCCGATGGCGCCGTTGATCATCGACAGCGCCAGCCATAGCACGATGAAGCTGTAGGTCAGCGTCTGGCGACTGAAGCCGATTTTCTCGCCGATGAACAGCATCATAGCCAGCAGGACCAGGCCGAAGAAGATGATGATGGTGGTGTGCATGGTGAGTTCCCCCCTTTCAGATGTGTGTTGCCTGCACGGCCGCCTTCGCGGGCAAGCCTCGCTCCTACAGATTGAGTGTCGTTCACGGAATTACGTCCGACACGGAATCATGGCCGGCACGGAATCCCGTCCGACA
>DQGF01000071.1:0-22622 GCA_003525045.1 Pseudomonas sp.
AACTGGATCGCGGTCACGGAAATACCGTAGCCGTAGGACAACGTGGCGGTTTCAGCCTTGCGCCATTCGCGGTAGTTCGGCAGGTTGCCGACACGCTCGCCCGGGAAACCAAGACCGGTATCCTGGCCAAGACCGACTTTCTGCGCCAGTCGGAAAATCGTTTCGCCGCCGATGTCGAACGCGACTTTACTCATGCCGACGTTACTGGAGTTGATCAGAATCCCGGTCAGGTCGAGGACCGGTCCTTCAGATTTGGAAACGTCGCGAATCGTGTACTTGCCCAACTGCAACGTGCCCGGGTAAACCTCGACGGTATCGGTCGGTTTCCAGCGACCGGTTTCGAGGGCGGCGCTCATGGAGATCGCTTTCATGGTCGAACCCGGCTCGAACACATCGATCATCGCGCGGTTACGCATCATCGCCGGTTGCAGGTTGCGCCGGTTGTTCGGGTTATAGGTCGGCTGGTTGACCATGGCGAGGATCTCGCCGGTCTTCACGTCCATGATCACCAGGCTGCCAGCCTTGGCACCGTTCTCGATGATGGCGTTTCGCAGTTCACGGTTGGCCAGATATTGCAGGCGCAGGTCAATGGACAACGCCAAGGGCTTTCCGGCCTTGGCGTTTTTGGTGACCTGGACATCCTTGATAAGTCGGCCGCGCCGATCCTTGATGACCTGACGCTTGCCGGGAACTCCGGCCAGCCATTCGTCGTAGGCCAGCTCGACCCCTTCTCGCCCGTGGTCGTCGATGTCGGTAAATCCGACCATGTGCGCGGTGACTTCGCCGGCCGGGTAAAAACGCCGGAACTCTTCGATGCCATAAACGCCCGGCACTTTCAGATCGAGCACCGACTGGCCTTGCTCGGGGGTGAGTCCGCGCACCAGGTAAATGAATTCTTTGTTGGCCTGTGCTTCGAGACGTTCGGCCAGGGCTTTCGGATCCTGGCCCAACGCCGCGGCCAATGCTGGCCACTTCTCTTTGGCCAGCTGCATTTCCTTGGCGTTGGCCCACAGGGTGGTCACCGGCGTACTGACGGCCAAAGGCTCGCCGTTACGGTCGGTGATCAGGCCGCGGTGAGCCGGAATCGGGATATGTCGAACACTGCGCGCGTCGCCCTGGCCTTTAAGGAAGGCTCGGTCGACCACTTGCAGGTCGATGATGCGCCAGGCAATGGCCGCGACCATGATGCCGAGCAAGCCCAGCACCAGGCGGAACCGCCATGGGAAGAGCGCGCCTTCGAGTTTCATCATGGCGCCACCATCTGCACTTCAGCGGCGCCGGGAATGCGCATCTTCAGTTGCTCGGTTGCCAGGACTTCGATACGGCTGTGGGCGGTCCAGGTGCTCTGCTCGAGAATCAACCGGCCCCACTCCGCCTGCGCCTTGTCGCGCACGCTCAACTCGTTGTACAGCGAGTTCAGCAACTGACGATTCCAGTGGGCGCTGTACGACACGCCGATGGCCGACACGAGCACGCCGATAAACAGCAGCAGCATGAAAAAGCTTCCGCCGGGAAGTGGCTTGGCGAAAAGCTTGCTCACCGCAACTTCTCCGCGACGCGCATGATGGCGCTACGGGAACGTGGGTTGGCTTTGAGTTCGGCCTCGGAGGCGGACTGCGCTTTGCCATGGACTTTGATTTTCGGTTCGAAGGCGACGTGACGGACCGGCAGGTTGCGCGGCAGGTTGTCAGCTTCGCCTTTCACCAGTTTGCGCATGAACAGTTTGACGATGCGGTCTTCCAGCGAATGGAAGCTGATCACGACCAGACGGCCGCCCACTTCCAGGCATTCCAGCGCGGCTTCGAGGCCGGCTTCCAGATCGCCCAGTTCGTTGTTGACGTGAATACGCAGCCCCTGAAACGCACGGGTCGCCGGGTTCTTGCCCTTTTCCCACGCCGGGTTGGCGACTTTGAGGACTTCAGCCAGATCGGCAGTGCGCTCGAACGGCTTGATGTCGCGACGCTCGGCCACGGCACGGGCCATGCGACCGGAGAAACGTTCTTCGCCGTATTCCTTGAACACCCGGGCGATTTCTTCCACCGGCGCGGTGTTGACGAATTCCGCTGCGCTGATCCCGCGGGACGGGTCCATGCGCATGTCCAGCGGGCCATCGTTGAGGAAACTGAAGCCGCGTTCAGGGTCGTCGAGCTGCGGCGAAGAGACGCCCAGGTCGAGCAAAACACCGCTGACCTTGCCGGCCAGACCGCGCTCGGCAACTTCCGAACCGAGCTCGGCAAAGCTGCGCTGTACAACGACAAAGCGGCCGTCTTCGGCCGCTAGCGCTTGCCCGGTGGCAATCGCTTGAGGATCTTTATCGAATCCGAGCACCCGACCATCGGGACCGAGCTGGCTGAGGATCAGCCGGCTGTGCCCGCCGCGTCCGAACGTGCCGTCCAGATAGCAACCATCAGGACGTACGGCGAGAGCCTCGACGGCTTCGTCAAGCAGTACGGTGATGTGGTTAAAGCCGCTATCAATAGTCACAGGATCAAATCACGCAGTTCATCAGGCATGGCGCCCGGTTGTTGAATGGCAGCCAGATCAGCGGCAGAAACCGCATCCCAGGCATCCTCGTCCCACAATTGGAACTTGTTCAGTTGGCCTACCAACATCGCGCGCTTATCCAACTTGGCATATTCACGAAGACGCGGCGGAACCAGAAAACGACCACTGCCATCGAGCTCGAGGTCGACGGCATTACCAATTAGTAAACGTTGCAGACGGCGGTTCTCTTCGCGAAGCGAAGGCAGTGCGCGCAGCTTGGTTTCAATAATTTCCCACTCATCGAGGGGATAAACACACAGACATGGATCAACGGCATCGATGGTGACGATCAACTGACCGGAACTGCGCGAAACCAGCTCGTCGCGGTACCGACTCGGCATAGCGAGACGGCCCTTTGCATCAAGACTGATTGCATTAGCTCCGCGAAACACGACAGCGTATCTCCAAATTCCAGCGTTTATAGCTCAAAAAACCCACTTCATGCCACTTTTCTCCACTTGCGCACACTATAGGAATGCGGCTACCGCACCGTCAAGGCGCGCATCAAAGGAAAACCCTTACAGAACTGGGATTTAGGAGCATAAAAGAAGGAGCAACGAGGATCTGGCAGGCGAAAGCGCTCAATAACTTGATCCGGCACAGAAGGCTGCGATCAGAAGTTAAAGTAGATTATTAAGAGTAAGACTTTTTCGGTATTACGAAAGTGCTTCTGCTGACAATTCTGAAAGGAGGAGAATTGCCATCATGGCACTCTGCTCAATGAGTAAAGCAGAGGTTAGAAAAAAAGGTGGAGAGTCGATCTGTAAGCCGGGTTCTGTCTTGAACAGTCATTCGTCTACGATGGCCATCACTGGACATCTTTAGCAACCTACCCGGTCCCAGCGCGGGCCACGCCTTGGGACCCTATTTGGTCTTGCTCCAAGTGGGGTTTACCTAGCCACGAACTGTTGCCAGTCGTGCGGTGCGCTCTTACCGCACCTTTTCACCCTTACCGGCGCCGAAGCGCTTAGGCGGTTATTTTCTGTGGCACTTTCCGTAGGCTCACGCCTCCCAGGCATTACCTGGCACTTCGCCCTATGGAGCCCGGACTTTCCTCCCCCCCCTAATTTTCATAGAGGGCAGCGACTGTCCGATCGACTCTCCGCCGCGAAGATTAACGGCAGAGCGGCCGAAGAACAAGCGCTAAACGCCATTGGGCCACTCCTGCACGTCGGGTTCTACTCGCCCTTCTGCTTATCCAGCGCGACTTGATAGAGTACATTCTTGCGCTCGCCGGTAATTTGCGCCGCCAAGGCCGCGGCACGCTTGAGCGGCATCTCTTCGAGCAACAGATTGAGGATACGCATCGCTTCACTGCTGACGGCGTCCTCGGTCTCGGGCGCCGACCAGCCCGCCACCAACACGACGCACTCGCCGCGCTGCTGATTGCTGTCCGACTCGACGAACTCGCGCAATTGGGCCAACGGCAAGCCTTTGAGGGTTTCGAAGGTCTTGGTCAGTTCGCGCGCCAGCAATGCCGGACGCTGCGGGCCGAATACCAGCTCCATGTCTTGCAGGCACTCAAGGATGCGGTGCGGAGCCTCATAGAAAATCAACGTGCGCGGCTCTTCCTTCACCAGCTCCAGACGAGCACGGCGACCAACAGCCTTGGCCGGCAGGAAGCCTTCAAAGATGAAGCGGTCCGACGGCAGACCTGCTGCCGACAGCGCCGCGATCAACGCACAGGCACCGGGAACCGGCACTACATTGATTCCCGCGGCACGGGCCTGACGCACCAGGTGATAACCCGGATCGGAAATCAGCGGCGTCCCGGCGTCGGAGATCAACGCCACATCGTCACCGGCCAGCAGACGGGCAATAAAGCGGCTACCTTCATCCCGTTCGTTGTGTTCATGGCAGGCTGCCAACGGCGTGGGAATGCCGAAGTGCTGCATCAACCGCTGGGAGTGACGGGTGTCTTCGGCGGCAATCAAAGCCACTTCGCGCAGGATCTTCAGTGCACGCGCACTGATGTCGTCCAGGTTGCCGATGGGCGTCGCCACCACATAAAGCGAGCCAGCAGCGGAATTCAAAGCACCTGGAGCAGTCAAAGCGCACACCTCATGATCGGTAAAAGCCGCCATTGTAGCGCGTAGCGACGTTCGCGATACGCGCAAGCCGTCCCCGGTTTTTCTGCCTTTTGTGCAGTGGTGCAACATTTGCACGAGCTAAATTGATCGATTCACACCAGTAACATCGCGCCCCGGCCAGTGCTTGGGTACAATTCCACGCTAATTTGATCGAGTATCAGGAACACTACATGATCGCTTGCCTGCGGCTGTTCACTGCCCTCTGCCTCGCTACCTTGCTGGCGGCTTGCGCCAGCTCGCCCTCCTCCAGCCTTGGCGAACTTCCACGAACCCCTGATGCCAGTATCGAGCAACTGCTCGCACAGGCCGCTCAAAGCAAAGACTCGGAAAAAGCCGCGTTGTTGCGCCTGAATGCAGCAGACCTGGCCTATCGTCAGGGTAACGCCGGCCAGTCCGCGCAAATCCTGCAACAAGTGCCTGTCGAGCGACTCAAGCCTGGCCCGCAGGTTTTCGCCAGCACCCTGGCAGCTGAGTTGGCCATGGTGCGTAATCAGCCGAAAGCGGCGCTGACGGCGCTGAGCCATCCGAGTCTGCAACACCTGGCTGAATTGCCTGTCGAGCAGCAGGTTCGTACCGGCACCGTGCATGCCCGCGCCCTTGAAGCCGATGGCCAGACCCTGGCCGCCGCACGGGCGCGCATCTTCATCGCCCCGATGCTTGAAGGCGAAGCTGCCGGCAAGAACCACGAAGCGATCTGGACCCTGATCGCCTCGCTACCGACCGATCAATTGCAGCCGACCTCCACCGATGACCTCGGTGGCTGGATGAGCCTGGCCCTGGCAGTGAAAACTGCCGGCACCCTGGAGCAGCAACAAGCCGCGATCGACAACTGGCGCGCCCAGAATCCCAAGCACCCCGCTGCCATCCAACTGCCGTTGCCGCTGAGCAAACTCAAGGAACTGGCCAGCCAGCCCCTGGGCAAGATCGCCCTGCTGCTGCCGCAAGACGGCCCCCTGGCTTCGGTCGGCAAAGCGTTGCGCGAAGGTTTCATGGCCGCTCACTACCAGGCGCAACAGGCCGGCCAGCAACCACCGGCCATCGAGTTCTATGACAGCTCGCGCCTGACATCCCTGGACGAGTTCTATCGCAAGGCCCAGGCCGATGGCGTGCAACTGGTCGTCGGGCCGCTGGAGAAGCCGCTGGTCAAACAGCTCAGCACTCGCCCGCAATTGCCGATCACCACCCTTGCGCTGAACTACAGCGAAGGCGAACAAGGTCCGGGGCAGCTGTTCCAGTTCGGCCTGGCCGCCGAAGACGAAGCCCGGGAAGTATCCCGTCGCGCTCGCGCCGATGGCCTGCATCGCGCCGCCATCATGGTGCCGAAAGGCGAATGGGGCGATCGCGTTCTGAGGGCCTTCAGCCAGGATTGGCAAGCCAACGGCGGCAGCATCGTTGCCACCGAACGCGTGGATCAGCCCGTGCAACTGGCCCAGCAGATTGCCGACATGTTCCAGCTGCGCCAGAGTGAAGGTCGCGCCAAGAGCCTGCAGAGTGCCATTGGCTCGCAGGTCGCCGCCCAGCCTTCGCGTCGTCAGGACATCGAGTTCATCTTCCTCGCGGCAACGCCGCAGCAAGCCCAGCAGATCAAGCCGACCTTGAACTTCCAATACGCGGGTGACGTACCGGTCTACGCCACTTCCCACGTGTTCAGTGCCAGCGGCGACCAGAACCAGTACAACGACATGAATGGCGTGCGCTTCTGCGAAACCCCATGGTTGCTGGACGCCAACGATCCACTGCGCCGTCAAGTGACCGCTCAATGGCCACAAGCCGGCGGCAGCCTGGGTCGCCTGTACGCGATGGGTGTCGACGCTTATCGCCTGGCTCCGCGCCTGGGGCAACTCAAGGCCTTGCCGGACAGCCGCATCGAAGGCCAGTCGGGCAGCCTGGGCATGACGCCAAACCAGCGCGTGGTGCGCCAGTTGCCATGGGCCCAGTTCGTCAATGGTCAGGTCCAACGGCTGCCGGACACCCCCCGCTGATGCCTGACAGGTCACGCCAGCAAAGCGGAAAAGATGCCGAGCGCCACGCGCTCGAGCATCTTCAGCAACAGGGTCTGCGCCTCCTGGCGCAGAACTGGTTGTGTAAACGCGGCGAGCTTGATCTGGTCATGCTTGATGGCGATACAGTAGTATTCGTTGAAGTCCGCTACCGAAAAAACACTCAATGGGGTGGCGCACTCGATAGCATCGATGGGCGCAAACGGCAGAAACTGATTTTCGCCGCGCAGTATTTTCTTCAGCGCGAGTCGCGTTGGGCCAATTCCCCCTGCCGCTTCGACGTGGTTGCCATCGACAGCAACCTCGGTCAGTTGAACTGGTTGCAGAATGCCTTCGACAGCTGATCGCTTACACCGCGAACCGGACACTTTTACCCAACACTTTTGCTCTTTGCTTTGCGGGCTGCACATTCATGTGCCGAGTAGCCGCGCTAATTAAGGTCACACAGATGGACATGCAATCGCGAATTCGCCAGCTTTTTCAGGCCAGTATCGACACCAAGCAACAGGCGATGGAAGTACTTGCACCGCACATCGAGCAAGCCAGCCAAGTCATGGTCAACGCCCTGCTCAACGAGGGCAAAATGCTCTCCTGCGGCAACGGCGGCTCTGCCGGCGACGCCCAGCACTTTTCCTCGGAGCTGCTCAACCGCTTCGAACGTGAACGCCCGAGCCTGCCAGCCATCGCGCTGACCACCGACAGCTCGACGATCACCTCGATCGCCAACGACTACAGCTACAACGAAATCTTCTCCAAACAGATCCGCGCCCTCGGCCAGCCGGGTGACGTACTGCTGGCGATTTCCACCAGCGGTAACTCGGCGAACATAATTCAAGCGATCCAGGCCGCACATGATCGCGAAATGATTGTCGTAGCATTGACCGGTCGTGATGGCGGCGGCATGGCGTCACTGCTTTTGCCCGAGGACGTCGAGATTCGCGTACCGGCCAACGTCACCGCACGTATTCAGGAAGTCCACCTGCTGGCGATCCATTGCCTTTGCGACTTGATCGACAGCCAACTGTTCGGGAGTGAAGAATGACCCCTAATCGCCTAGGCCTACTGGCCTTGACCCTGTGCCTCGGCATCAGCGGCTGCACCTCGGTGGTTAACGCCAGCCGTGAAGCGCCGATTGAAGATGACCGCGGCACCCGCACCTTCGGCAGCAAGATCGACGACTCCCTGATCGACACCAAGGTCGGCGTGAACATCGCCAAGGCCGATCCGGCCCTGGATAACGATTCGCACATCGTCGTCACCAGCTTCAACGGTGTCGTGCTACTCGCCGGGCAAACCCCGCGCGCAGACCTCAAGGCCAAGGCCGAACAGGCCGCTGCGGCTGTTCAGCGGGTGAAGACGGTTCACAACGAACTGCAAGTCCTGCCACCCTCCGGCTTCCTTGCCCGCCAGAACGACACCTGGCTGACGTCCAAGATCAAGACCCAGATGCTCACCGACCCGAACATTCCGGGCTCGCGCATCAAGGTCGTCACCGAGAACGGCATCGTCTATCTGCTGGGTTTGCTGACCAAGCAGGAAGCGGCTCAGGCGACCAACCTGGTGCAGGGCGTTTCCGGCGTGCAGAAGATTGTGAAGTTGTTTGAGTACATCGACTGACAAGCCCTTGTAGGAGCGAGCTTGCTCGCGAAGGTCGTCAACGATAACGCGGCAAGCCTGACACCCAGCGGCGCTCTCAGGTTTTTCGCGAGCAAGCTCGCTCCTACAGAAGTAATAAAAAAGGCGATCCTTTCGGATCGCCTTTTTTATTACTTCACCACCTTCAAACTCGGTCGACCGCTGGGACGCGGCGGCTCACTGTCGGGTGGCGGAATATCATCATCCGGCTCGATCTCCTCTTCGCCTTCCATAGGCGCTTCCAGATCGAACACCATGCCCTGGCCATTCTCCCGGGCGTAAATGCCCAGGATCGATGCGATAGGCACGTACAGGGTGTGCGGCACGCCACCGAAGCGCCCTTCGAAGCTGACTGCATCGTTGTCCATGTGCAGATGGCGCACGGCTGCCGGGGATACGTTCAGGACAATCTGTCCGTCACTGGCAAAACCCTGCGGCACCTGCACCGACGGATACTCGGAATTGACCAGCATGTGCGGGGTGCAATCGTTGTCCACAATCCACTCGTAGAGCGCGCGGACCAGATAAGGTCGACTGGAGTTCATAGCGGCTCCTTAAGCCTTAGCGCATATCGCGTTCGACACCAGACAGACTCGCCTGGAAAGCCTCACGCGCAAACGAGCGCTCCATGTAATCAAGCAGCGGCTTGGCGGGCCGCGGCAGTTCTATACCCAGAATCGGCAATCGCCAGAGTATTGGCAATAGGCAGCAATCCACCAGGCTTTGTTCCTCGCTGAGGAAAAACGGCTTGTCGGCGAACAACGGCGACACGCCGGTCAGGCTTTCGCGCAGCTCTTTACGAGCCACGACGCGGGCCGCTTCCTTGGTCCGCGAATCCAGGATCAGATCCACCAGACCACACCAGTCACGCTGAATACGATGAATCAGCAGACGGCTGTTGGCACGCGCCACTGGATAAACCGGCAGCAAAGGCGGATGTGGGTAACGCTCATCCAGATATTCCATCACCACGGTCGACTCCCACAACGCCAGGTCACGATCGACCAGGGTGGGCAGGCTGCCGTAAGGGTTCACTTCAATCAGTTTAGGCGGCTGGCGACCAGCTTCCACGTAAATGATCTCGGCGCTGACACCCTTCTCTGCAAGTACGATACGCACTCGGTGGGAATAGTGGTCGGCGGGGTCGGAGTAACAGGCCAACCGATTGGTCACGCCCATGGCGGTCCTCCTCGCTTGTTGAAATTATCGGAAGCGGAAAAACGAGCGCGCCCAGAGGGCGCCTCCCGTAACGCCTGGATCACCAGGCTCGTTACACCTTTAGAGACGCCCTTGGGCGCGCGCGATTAACAGCAATTGCTTGAAGCTTTATCAGTGCACGTCTTTCCAGTATTCACGCTTGAGCAAGTACGCGAACACGAAGAAAAACGCCAGGTACAGCAATACGTACGTACCGATGCGCTGATGTTGCAGCTTAACCGGGTTAGCCGAGTAAGCGAGGAAGGTTACCAGATTCTTGACCTTCTCATCGAACTGCTCTTCGGTCAGAGCCCCACTCTTCGGCACGATGGTCAGCTGATCGCACGCTTCATGAGTCAGCGGCGTACCGGTCAGCGGATCATATTGCTTTTTGCCGTCTTCGACGACCTGGACCTGTTTGCACCCGACTACCTGACGACCCTGCAGGCCGACCAGAACGTTAGGCATCCCGACGTTCGGGAACACCTTGTTGTTCACGCCCCAAGGACGGGACGGGTCTTCGTAGAACGATCTCAGGTAACCGTAGAGCCACTCAGTGCCACGAACGCGAGCCACCAGAGTCAGGTCGGGCGGCGCGGCACCGAACCAGGTCTTGGCGTCAGCCGGCTGCATGCCGATGCTCATGTGGTCGCCAATCTTGGCGCCAGTGAACACCAGCTTCGAGAGCATCAGGTCGTGAGGAATACCCAGGTCATCGGCGACACGCTCGTAGCGCTGGAACTTGGCGCTGTGGCAGCCCATGCAGTAGTTGGCGAACGTACGCGCACCATCTTGCATTGCGGCCTTGTCGGACACGTCGATGTCGACTTTTTCCAGCTCGGGACCACCGTGTTCGGCCGCAAAGGACAGTACAGGCATGGCAGCAAGAATCAGTACAGCAAATAGCTTTTTCATCAGCCCGTCACCCTTTCCGGAACCGGTTTGGTCTTCTCGAGCCTGGTGTAGAACGGCATCAGAATGAAGTAGGCGAAGTACAGGAAGGTACATACCTGCGATAGCAAGGTACGGCCTGGCGTTGGCGCCAGAACCCCCAACACACCCAGGATCACGAACGAGATGCAGAACACCCAGAGCCAGATCTTGCTCAGCCAGCCTTTGTAGCGCATCGACTTGACCGGGCTACGGTCCAGCCATGGCAGGACGAACAGCACGGCAATGGCTGCACCCATGGCGATAACGCCCAGGAGCTTATCGGGAATCGCCCGCAGAATCGCGTAGAACGGTGTGAAGTACCAGACCGGAGCGATGTGCTCTGGGGTCTTGAAGGCGTTCGCCACTTCAAAGTTCGGCTTCTCGAGGAAGTAACCGCCCATTTCCGGGAAGAAGAACACGATCGAGCAGAAGATGAACAGGAACACCACGACGCCGACGATATCTTTCACGGTGTAGTACGGGTGGAAGGCAATGCCGTCCAGCGGAACGCCGTTTTCGTCCTTGTACTTCTTGATGTCCACGCCGTCCGGGTTGTTCGAACCAACCTCGTGCAGCGCCAGAACGTGCAGCACCACCAGACCGAGGATCACGATCGGCAAGGCCACGACGTGCAAGGCGAAGAAGCGGTTCAGGGTAATACCGGAAATCAGGTAGTCACCACGGATCCACTGGGTCAGGTCGTCGCCGATAACCGGGATCGCACCGAACAGCGAGATGATCACCTGGGCACCCCAGTAGGACATCTGCCCCCACGGCAGCAGATAACCCATGAAGGCTTCAGCCATCAACGCCAGGTAGATCAGCATGCCGAAGACCCACACCAGCTCCCGCGGCTTCTGGTACGAACCGTAGAGCAAGCCACGGAACATGTGCAGATAGACCACGATGAAGAACGCCGAAGCGCCGGTGGAGTGCAGCAGACGCAGGATCGAGCCGTACTCGACGTCGCGCATGATGTATTCGACGGAAGCAAACGCCTCTTCCGCCGACGGGGTGTAGCTCATGGTCAGCCAGACACCGGTGACGATCTGGTTGACCAGAACGAGCAGCGCCAGGGAGCCAAAGAAATAGAAGAAGTTGAAGTTCTTCGGGGCGTAGTACTTGCTGAGATGGTCTTCCCACATTTTGGTCGCGGGAAAGCGCGCATCAACCCAATCCATGAACTTGCTCATCACGCTTTCTCCGTATCGACGCCAACGACAATGATGTCATCGGTCTCATAGGAATGCGGGGGAACTGGCAGGTTCAAAGGCGCAGGTTGCGACTTGTAGACGCGGCCAGCCAGATCGTAGTGGGAGCCGTGGCAAGGGCAGAAATAACCACCTACCCAATCCTTGCCCAGATCCGCCGGTGCCACTTCTGGACGGAAGGTCGGCGAGCAACCCAGGTGCGTGCAGATACCGATCAGCAGCAGAACCTCTGGCTTGATCGATCGCGTTTGCGGGTCGACATAGGTCGGTTGTGTCGAGTTCTTGGAGGTCGGGTCAGATAACTGGCCCTCGATCTTTTTCAGATTCCCCAGGATTTCCTCGGTACGGCGGACAATGAACACCGGCTGACCGCGCCACTCAGCAATCATCTGCTGGCCTGGCTCGATTTTGCTGACATTCACTTTCACCGGTGCACCTGCGGCTTTCGCCTTGGCACTGGGAAACCATGACCCCACGAACGGGACCGCAGCCCCCACCGCTCCTGCAGCACCCACCACGGATGTGGCTGCTACCAAGAAGCGACGCCGGCCTGCATTCACGCCGTCATTGCTCATTCAGTCCTCTCCCATCAGCTTTGTGGCCTGTTAAATCAGGCATCTACTAAGTAAAACTATGTACTTATAAAAATTTTGCCGAATGGTAATGAAAAGCCCCAATTCTGACAAGGTAATTACCGAGGGGCTTCACTGCCAAGCCTTGCAGTATAGGGCTTCTGTGGATGTGGCAAGTTGTCACAGAACAATTTCCTGATAAATCCCGCCCATAAAAAAACGCCCAGCTCCGCAAGGAACTGGGCGTTCTTTTGAACGCAAAAGCGAATTAACGCTTCGAGTACTGCGGACGCTTACGCGCTTTACGCAGACCGACTTTCTTACGTTCAACTTCACGAGCATCGCGAGTAACGAAGCCAGCTTTGCGCAGAGCGCCACGCAGGGTTTCGTCGTACTGCATCAGCGCGCGAGTGATACCGTGGCGGATTGCGCCAGCTTGACCACTTACACCACCGCCGATCACGGTGACGTAGATGTCGAATTTCTCGACAGTCTCAGTCAATTCCAGCGGCTGACGAACTACCATGCGGGCAGTTTCGCGGCCGAAGAAATTTTCCAGCGAACGGTTGTTGATGGAGATGTTACCAGTGCCCGGACGCAGGAAAACGCGTGCGGTTGCGGTCTTGCGACGGCCAGTGCCGTAATTTTGAGTCGCCGACATAATGAACTATTCCGTTAAAACTTCAGTTCTTGGGGCTGCTGAGCAGTATGAGGGTGTACAGCGCCCGCATAGACTTTCAGCTTACGATACATGTCGCGACCCAGCGGGTTCTTAGGCAGCATGCCTTTGACCGCGGTCTCGATCACGCGCTCAGGGGCTTTAGCGATCAGCTTTTCGAAGTTGATCGACTTGATGCCGCCCGGGAAACCGGAGTGGGAGTAGTAGATTTTGTCGGTGGTTTTAGCACCGGTTACACGAATCTGCTCGGCATTGATAACGACGATGTAATCGCCGGTGTCAACGTGAGGCGTGTACTCAGCTTTATGCTTGCCACGCAGACGGCTCGCGATTTCGGTGGCCAGACGACCCAGGGTCTGACCTGCAGCGTCGACGACAAACCAGTCGCGCTGTACTGTTTCCGGTTTAGCAGTAAAAGTTTTCATTCTTTATAGCCTCAGGGGCCGCCCTGTAAATTAGACGGCGGATCTTACTGAATAGTGCGTACTTTGACAAGTCAAAGGCAGCCGGATACAGACGCTTTCGGGGGCTCGGGTCGGCGCGTCCGTTCAACGGCAAGATTCTTCGGCGGCGGCGCATCACTTCCACTGCAGAAAGAGGTGCGCAATTATGCAGATTGCGAAAAATATTTCAACCTGCTTTTATGATTGTTTTGCCCAAGGAGCACCCGATGGACTATCGCCAGCTAGGCCGAACCAATCTGAACGTGAGTGCAATCTGCCTCGGAACCATGACCTGGGGCGAGCAAAACAGCGAAGCTGAAGCCTTCGCCCAGATCGAACGGGCCAAGAGCGCCGGGATCAATTTCATCGACACCGCCGAGATGTACCCGGTGCCGCCCAAGGCCGAAACCTACGCCACCACCGAACGCTACATCGGCAATTACTTCAAAAGCCGCGGCGATCGCGCCGACTGGATCCTGGCCAGCAAGATCGCCGGCCCCGGCAATACCATCGATTACATCCGCGACAAAAATCTTCGGCACAACCGCCAGCACATCACCGAAGCCGTGGACGCCAGCCTCAAACGCCTGCAGACCGACTACATCGACCTGTATCAGTTGCACTGGCCGGAACGCAGCACCAACTTTTTCGGTCAACTGGGCTACAAACACCAGACCGAGGCCAACCTGACGCCGCTGGAGGACACCCTCGAAGCCCTGGACGAACAGGTCAGGGCCGGCAAGATCCGGCATATCGGCCTATCCAATGAAACGCCATGGGGCACCATGCGCTTCCTCGCCCTGGCCGAAGCCCGTGGCTGGCCGCGTGCGGTGTCGATCCAGAACCCCTACAACCTGCTCAACCGCAGCTTCGAAATCGGCCTGGCGGAAATCGCCATCCGCGAACAGTGCGGCCTGCTGGCCTATTCGCCGCTGGCGTTCGGTTTTCTGTCGGGCAAGTACGAAGGTGGTGCACGTCCTCCGAAAGGCCGTCTGAGCCTGTACAGCCGCTTCAGTCGTTATTTCAATCCACAGTCCGAAGCGGCATGCAGCCGATATGTGGCACTGGCGCGCGAACACGGCCTGGACCCGGCACAAATGGCGCTGGCGTTCGTTACGCAGCAGCCGTTCGTGACCAGCAACATCATTGGCGCGACGACGCTGGAGCAGCTGGACAGCAATATTGCGAGCTTCGAGCTGAAACTTTCCGATGAAGTGCTGGAAGGGATTGAGGCGATTCACAAGGATCACCCGAATCCTGCTCCTTGATCGATAGGTGAAAAGCTTTCGCGAGCAAGTCGAATCGTCGCACCGCCGCTCCCACAGTTGATTTGTGTTGATTCACACATTTGTGATCGACACAGAACCAATGTGGGAGCGGGCTTGCTCGCGAAGGCGATCTCGAATTCACCCCACCTTCAAAGCGACCGCGCGATAATCTCCTTCATGATCTCATTGGTCCCGGCATAGATCCGCTGCACCCGCGCATCCGCCCACGCCCGGGCGATCGGGTATTCCCACATGAACCCGTAACCGCCATGCAACTGCACGCACTCGTCGAGTACCTTGCATTGCAGGTCCGTGCCCCAATACTTGGCCATCGCCGCCGTCGGCACGTCGAGCTTGCCTTGCAGGTGCAGCTCCAGGCAGCGATCGACAAACACCCGGCCGATCTGAATCTCCGTTGCCATTTCCGCCAGTTTGAAGCGGGTATTCTGGAAATCGGCAATCGCCTTGCCGAACGCCTTGCGCTCACGGGTGTAATCCAGCGTCCATTGCAGCGCAGCTTCAGCCGAGGCCAATCCGCCGATGGCAACGGTGAGCCGCTCCTGAGGTAGCTCCTGCATCAGATAAGCAAAACCCATCCCCGCCTGACCCAAAAGGTTTTCCTTGGGCACCCGGACGTCCTGGAAGAACAGCTCTGACGTGTCCTGAGCCTTCATGCCGACTTTTTCCAGGCGCTTGCCCTTGTCGAAGCCCGGTGTATCTGCCTCGACCAGAAACAGACTGGTGCCCTTCGCACCGGCTTTCGGATCGGTCTTGGCCACGACAATCACCAGGTCAGCCAGGAAGCCGTTGGTGATGAAAGTTTTCGAACCGTTAATCACATACTCGTCGCCGTCCAGCACTGCGGTGGTCTTTACCCCTTGCAGGTCGGAACCGGCGCCCGGCTCGGTCATGGCAATGGCGGTGACCATTTCGCCGGATACCAGTTTTGGCAGGTATTTATGCTTCAGCGCTTCACTGCCGTAATGAAGGATATACGGCGCAACAATGTCCGAATGAAGAGAAAAGCCGATCCCGGTCAGGCCGAGGCGACCCACCTCTTCGATCACCACCGCACTGTAGAGAAAGTCCGCCCCCAGCCCGCCATATTCTTCCGGCAGATGCGAACACAGCATCCCCGCCTCCCCCGCCTTGTTCCAGAGTTTGCGGTCGATGTAGCCCTGTTTTTCCCATTGCCCATGGAACGGCACGGCCTCTTTTTCGAGGAAGGTTCGCACGCTGTCGCGAAACAATTCGTGCTCAGGACTGAACAAGGTTCTGGGGATCATGCGGCACCTGTCGTTATTGTTAGAAGGAGTTGTCCTTCAGAGACTAAGCCTCGCATCCGATACAGGACACTGGACACATCAGACAAAAAATAAGACGATCCAGCCGTCTGGTGACCACTTTCCCCTATAAGAATAAAGTTGAATTATGTCTAACCGAGCCTCCACGCCCTTGCGGCGCGTCAGCATCCTGGCTATCGACCGGGTTTTCGCTTCCACCCTCATGCAAGCCAAGGATTTCTTCCACCTGGCCAGCCTGCGTTACGGCAAACAACTGGGTCACGGCCTGACTCCAGCGTTCGAGACGCGGCTGGTCAGTCCCGATGGCAAACCGGTGAACAGCTTCAGCGACGTGATCCTGCCGGTGGACGGCGGCCTGGAAAACGCCGACGTCATCATCCTTCCCGCATTCTGGGACGACTTCGAAACCCTCTGCCAACGTTATCCCCAAGTCCTGCCGTGGCTACGCCAGCAACATGCGCGCGGCGCGGTGCTGTGTGGCGAGGCCACCGGGGTGTTCTGGCTCGCCGAAGCCGGCTTGCTCGATGGCAAGGAAGCAACCACCTACTGGCGCTTCTTCAACGCCTTCACCGAGCGCTTCCCGAAGGTACAGCTCAATCAGGACAAGCACCTGACCGACGCCGACAACCTGTATTGCGCGGGCGGCACCACCTCGGCCTGCGATCTCTACATCTACCTGATCGAGCGCTTCTGCGGCGCCAACGTGGCCCAGGCCGTGGCCCGCGACATTCTCTACGAAGTGCAGCGCAGCTACTCGCCGGGACGAATCGGATTCGGCGGGCAGAAACTGCACCAGGACGTGATCATCCTGCAGATCCAGCACTGGCTCGAAGAGCACTTCGCCGACAAATTCCGCTTCGAAGACGTCGCACGCGAACACGGCATGAGCATCCGCAACTTCATGCGCCGCTTCCAGACCGCCACCGGCGACAAGCCGCTGCATTACCTGCAACGCCTGCGCATCGAAACCGCCAAGGGATTGCTGTCGGGTAGCCGCAAGAGCATCAAGACCATCAGTTATGAAGTCGGTTATGACGATGCGAGTTTCTTTGCACGGTTGTTTCGCCAGCACACGGAGTTGTCACCGAATCAGTATCGGCAGCAGTTTCTGCAGGCGGCTTAAAAACGCACCCGTCTGTAGGAGCACAGCTTGCTGGCGATGAGCGATGACTCGATTTGCCTGATCCACCGCGTCGTTACAATTGCGGGCAAGCGTTGCTCCTACAGGCACTAGTAACTGCCGAGATCATTTTCCCACAACAAAATAGGAATACGCTGCATCAGAGAGTGTCGTTTTGCTCTTGCATGTAACCATTCAAAAATCAAAGATACTTCCCTACTAGAGATCGACCATCAATCAGGGAAGATAAAACAAAATGACCATTGGATCTAGCTACAACTACCCATCACAAATTGCCAGGAATATTGCTCGAACCAAGCGCACTGCTAAAAATAAATGGCGTGCTCGCTTCCCAAACCCGCCGGACTTATGCTTCGACTATCGAACATTGGTAGAACAAGAAAGTGGCATCGCCCGAGCAACCAATCCAAACCATAAGATATGTATTGTTGGCGCAGGCGTAACCGGGCTCACCGCAGCAAGAGAACTTTATCGCTGTGGCTTTAATCATATAACTTTGATCGAACAATCTAAACGGATAGGCGGCAGACACCTGACGGTACCGGGCAGCCGTAACTCGCCAGAAGGCCATACACCTTTTGAGATGGGCGCTATGCGAATGCCTTTTTTCAATAGAGCAGACGAGCCACCGAAAGAAGGCCGCTCCCTGATGGCCTACTATGCCAGTGAATTCGAGTTGGCTATTTCAGACTTCGCAAACCCTGGTAGTCAGTGGGTAACGTCAACCGGTATTTATCTTCGAGAAGGAAGCGTGGGAGGCGAAACGCTTCCACGCATGCTCATCTGGAAAAATGAAGATGGCCTGACTCCCCCTCCAGGAGACGAACTTCAAAAGGTATACGCCAAATGGAAAGCCTTTGCCGACCGAATGAGTCTTCACATCTCTGAGGTCTACGCAAGCGAGAAATGGGAATCCATCTGGGCTGCCATCGTCGAAAAATACGAGAATGTTTCGTTTCGCGACCTGGTCAGCATGCCCGTCATCAACGCTTGGGATGAAAGCTCGCCCGGTGACTTCGGCGGGATGGGCATGACGCCGGATGAATCTGCCATTTTTTATGCAATAGGAATTGGTGACGGTAGCTGGGGCGCCTTTTACGATGTGTGCTCGCTATATCCCTTGCGTACAGCCATTTTTGGATTCAGCAGTCAGTTGCAACTGGTTCATGGTCGCGTGGACTCGACGGGCAATCCCATTGCTTCCCCTCATCTGCACACCGAGGCCGTTTTTGACTCAAAGGGGCTGGGATTCGATAGACCCCGATATATTGGCCTCGCCGCACTGGATGAATGTCTGTTGTTTATAAAAACGGATGTGACCGGAAAATCCTTTTACGACCACAGCCTTGAGAGAAGCGACGCCTTTCTCACCGACTCCTCCGTCACCAAACTGGAAAAACTGGATAATAAAAAGATTCGTGTCTATTACAATTGGAACGTCAGCGACCCGGAGCAAGCTCAGGAACAATACGACGATTTTGACTCCGTTATCATGACCCTGCCCTCCTGGCTGCTCGAAACTCGAATAACACTGAAAAATTTCGACAATGAAATGCTTCCTTTCGAAACGATAAATGCCTATAAAACCGCTCACTGGGAAACCAGCTGCAAAGTCTTTGCGCCTCTTAAGAAATCATTTTTATTAAAAAACACCAATATTCCGCAAGCCATTGTCACTGACAGTTTCATTCATGACGTCTATACCTATCGCTACAATGAAAATTATAGCTATGACTGCATCCTCCTGAGCTACACATGGGAAGACGATGCGATCAAACTCGCCTTGTTCACGGACAAGGAGCTGGTCAAGAAATGCGTAATAGAGCTTGATCGAATACTCATGAACTCTGCAAACATCCAGGAGAAAATTTCACCTTATATCGGCATCGAGCAAGCTGTCGTGCATCGGTGGATGACGGACAAAAACGCTTTGGGATGTGCAAAGTTATATAGGCCTGGCACTTACTACGACGCCGTGAGCTTAATGAAGTACAACAGGGATTACGCTGCCATCTCTGGCCTCTACCTTTCTGGAGAGTCTTTTTCAGTCGATGCCGGCTGGACTGAGCCTTGCTTCCGCGGCGCGGTCGATGCAGTCATTCATATCTGTGACAAAACCGAGGCCACCTTCAATGGCGGCTTCTCCATGGCAGATTATCCCGAATACAAGCTCAGAACCTGACCTTGATCCTCCGCTCAAGAGCCAATGCAGGCCATGTACTGGCTCGCTTCCGCCAGTTTTGGGATAAGGACTACAACCGAAAAGGAAACGGCTGACTTCCTCGCACTTGAGTCTTCGATGCCTAATAAAGCCGCAATTAAACAGGTTGAAGAACAATAAAAACGAGGTCATTCGTATGAGCGAGTCAACAAGCCCTGTTCGTGTAGCAGTTGTGCAATTCGATCCACAAGTCGGCATGGAAAACCGTGAAGGAAATCTGTGCCGCTGCCTGGAATTGGCGCTGGAGGCAGTCAGCGGCGGTGCAAATCTCATCGTGCTACCCGAGCTTTCCAGTACAGGCTATTTCTTCACCAACCGACGGGACGCTTTCGAACATTCCGAAGCGGTTCCCGGCGGGCCGTGCGTCCAAAGCTGGATGGACTTCGCCAGCAAACACAAGGTTTACCTGGTTGCGGGGCTGACCGAACGAGACGGTATGCGACTCTTCAATACCGCCGTCCTGGTAGGTCCGGACGGCTTTATCGGGAAGTACCGCAAAGCCCATTTATGGAACCTCGAGAAGCTGTGGTTCACGCCGGGTGACTTGGGCTTCCCGGTTTTTGATACGCCCATCGGACGTATCGGATTGTTGATCTGCTGGGATATCTGGTTCCCGGAAGTACCGCGCATCCTGAGCCAGCAAGGCGCGGACATCATTTGCAGCCTGAACAACTGGGTATGGACGCCACCGCCGCTGTTTGATGGCGCGGGCAAATGCATGGCTTCGTACCTGACGATGACGGCAGCTCACGTCAACAACGTGTTTATTGCAGCCGCCAGCCGGATCGGCGAAGAGCGAGGTGCTCGCTACTTGGGCTGCTCACTGATTGCAGGCACCAATGGCTGGCCGATTGGCGAAGTGGCTTCAGCGGACAAACAAGAAATCCTGTTTGCCGATATTGACCTGACCAGCTCCCGCAGTGCCCCCATCTGGAACAACTTGAACGATCTGCATCGCGATCGTCGCACCGATCTCTACGATCAGATGCTCGGTTACATCCAACACCCTCCTCTCCCACGCTGAACGGGGAGGCCCAACCATGGAACCCACTACCGATACCCATCGGCTGCATTCGCTTGCCAGCAGGAAGCTTGATACCTCGATCATCTTGCTGGTGATCGGCACCGGACTGCTGATCGCCTGGCTTTCATTCACCCACCGCTCAACATGGTCTGCCCATTGGCCCGACTACAACCACATGGTATCGAACCTCCCCGATCCGAGTGCCTGGTTGCGCTGGGTCCTGGGAGACATCAGCGAGGTTGCATTCTACAAACACGAGTTCGCTTCGATCGGGCTGCTGGCTGGAGCCTATCTGGCCTACTGGGCAAATCGAAAGGGAAAAGTCTGGCAAGGCTTTGCCATTTCCTACGGCAGCGGATTATGGCCGTGGCTGATCACCAGTTCCCTGCTTGGACTGCTGCTGAGCAATCTGTTGTGGGGCTGGACGGTCACCGCCAGCAGTTGGCAACCCACGTTTGCAGCGTTTGTTTCATTACCGGCAGCGATGGTGCTGATGTTTGGAGGTGGCTGGAAGGTGACGATCAATGGCGCAATCATGGGCGCCGTGCTCGTCACCCCCATGTGTTTGCTGATCGTCAACTACATCTGTAATCCACTGGGCTTACCCGTAGTGATCGGCAATGTCTCTGGCATGGCGCTTGCCAGCGTGCTGGCATTTCTACTGTGCCGTTACGTGCCGAGCCTGGTTAAGTCAGACCCCACTACCCAGCCCAAGGAATCATCCGCCCCCGACGCTGAACCGGCCAAGACTAAAACCACCGGCTACGGAATCACCTGGAGCCTGCGCCGAGTATTGGCGGATTTTTCGGAAGCACCGTTCTTCGGTAATGAGCTGGCCAGCATCGGTCTGTTGCTGGGTGCACTGCTGGCCTACACCTTGAATCCCATCAGCCCCGCTTACGGCTCAGGCTTGCTGCCGCAACTCATCGGTGCGCAGGCACTGACGTCCGCCTTGGGCGTGGTGATATGGCGTCGACAATGGATGCGACTCGGTTGGTATCCCACCTACGTTCCACTGGTGTCGGTTGTACCCGCGGCGGTTCTGACCTATGGCGGCAGTTGGCAGGTAATAACGTCAAGCGCCCTGTTAGGCGCACTGATCGCCCCACCATTGGCATGCGCCCTTGCCAAGAGAGTGCCCAGCGATATGCACCCTTACATTGGTAATGTCCTCTCCATGGCCATCAGTACCCTGCTGATCATTCCGTTTATCGGACTTCTGATAACCGACTGAAGCGCTGCCATCAGGCTGGACTTGCGGGTACAGCCTGCTCTCGTCATCAACAAGCGAGGTAAAACATGGATCTGCCCAAACTGGCCATCGCCGCTCTAGGCGGCACCGTGAGCATGCAAGCCAGACATGTCGGCGAAGGAGTTATCCCGACAGTCAGCGGCGAAACCCTTCTGACCACGGTTCCGGAATTGAAGAATCTGGCCAGGGTCACCGTCGAAACACTCGGACTGCACCCAAGTGCTTCATTGAATTTCGACTTTTTGCTGAGTGTTCTCCACTGGGCGAACTATCAAGTCGAGAACGGTGCAACCGGTGTGGTCATTACTCAAGGCACGGATACCCTCGAAGAGACCGCCGCATTTTTTGATTACTTGTGGAGCCACCACGCGCCGCTGATCCTGACCGGCGCCATGCGCTCGGCAAGCCAAGTGGGAGCGGATGGTCCAGCGAATCTGCTGGATGCTTGCCGGGTTGCGCTGGCGCAAAATAGTCGGTGCCGCGGCGTTCAAGTGGTCATGAGCGGACAAATTCACCACGCGAATACCGTGCGCAAAACCGATTCATTGGCGCTGCAAGCATTTTCATCACCGCTGGTTGGACCGGTAGGCATGCTCGTGGAAGGTACCGTCCGCTATTTGCGCGAACCCTTCCAACGAAAGCTTTTACCCCTGCCGCAGCAAACAACACAGGCGGTTGCGCTGCTGGAAAGTACGCTGTCTGCCGATACCCTGTTGTTGGATAACATCCTCGAACTGGGTTACGACGGCTTGGTGATTGCTGGTTTCGGAGCAGGTCATGTGTCAGAACAATGGGCTGATGCTGTCGAAACAATTGCAAAGAAAATCCCCGTCCTCATTGCGACACGCACCGGATCAGGACCCACCGCTCAATCTTCATACGGTTTTACCGGCAGCGAGATGGATTTGATTCGCAGAGGCGCGTTGATGGCTGGCTTTCTCTGTCCACGCAAAGCCCGAATCCTGCTGTGGTTGCTCGTTGGCTGCCAGCGGCAGGATGAGCTGGCATTTTTTCTCGCTCAAGACTGACACACCGACCTGTGGGAGCGAGCCTGCTCGCGAATGCGGACTGATATTCAACATTGTTGTCGACTGACACACCGCTTTCG
>DQGF01000071.1:22945-39299 GCA_003525045.1 Pseudomonas sp.
CAGGCTCGCTCCCACAGGGGATGTGGTGTGCCAGATAGTTTGGGCTGCCCGTTCCCCCACAGGATTCTGCGGCGCACAAAAAAGGGCCTGCATTTGCGGGCCCTTTTTCATTTTCCGAAATGTCCTACGGCTTATGCGCCCGCGACAGAAACTCGTGGGACTGCATTTCCAGCAGACGGCTGAGCGTGCGCTGGAACTCGAAGTTCAGGCGACCGCCGGTGTAGAGGTCTTTAAGCTCGACTTCGGCAGAGATGATCAGCTTCACATTACGGTCGTAGAACTCGTCGACCATGTTGATAAAACGTCGGGCGATGTCGTCGGTGGTGACGCTCATCTGCTCGACGCCGCTGAGCAACACGGCGTGGAAGATCTTGCCCAGTTCGATGTAATCGTTCTGGCTGCGCGGGCCGTCGCACAGTTCGCGGAAGTCGAACCAGGCCACGTCATCACAGGTGCGCAAGGCACGGATCTCGCGGTTCTCGATCATCAGCACGTCGTTTTCGATGGCGGCCGTGCATTCCGGTGTCAGGGCGCGAAAGCTCTTGCGCAGGCTCTCGTGGGACGCCTCGTCCAGCGGGAAGTGGAACAGTTCGGCTTGTTCGAGGTGACGCAGACGGTAATCGACACCGCTGTCGACGTTGACGATCTCGGTGTTCTGCTTGATCAGCGCAATGGCCGGCAGGAAACGCGCACGTTGCAGACCATCTTTGTACAGGCCGTCTGGCACGATGTTCGACGTTGCGACCAAGGTCACCCCGTTTTTGAACAGTTCTTCCATCAACGTGCCGAGGATCATCGCGTCGGTGATGTCGGACACGAAAAACTCATCGAAGCAGATCACCCGTGCTTCGTCGGAAAAACGTTTGGCGATAATGGTCAGCGGGTTTTTCTCGCCGCCCAGGGTCTTCATCTCTTCATGCACGCGCTTCATGAAGCGGTGGAAGTGGGTGCGGACCTTTTCCTTGAACGGCAGCGCTTCAAAGAAGGTGTCGACCAGGTAGGTCTTGCCGCGACCAACGCCGCCCCAGAAGTACAGGCCCTTGACTGGCGCCTGTTCTTTCTTGCCAAACAGTTTGCCGAGCAGGCCCGGCTTGTTGTTCGACGCAGCGACCAGATCGTCGTACAGGCGCTGCAGATGGCGCACCGCAGTTTCCTGCGCGGCGTCATGGAAAAATTCCGGGCGTTTCAGATCAGCTTGATATCGTTCTAGGGGCGTCATAATTCGTTAGCAAGGCAACAAAAACGGGCCGCCACTGTAGCGACGGTCCGGGGGAATGGCAATCGGCCCTTGGTCGGACCGAGCCGTTGATTATTCCTGAACCGGGGTCAGGGCAACCCGCAAGGTGTCGATGGCGACGTCGCGAGCGGCGTTGTCAGCAAATGTCGGGCTGTCGGCCACACACTCGCCTTCCAGCCAGACGCTGAAGCTCATTTCTTCACTGCGCACATCCAACGGCTGACCCGATTGCAACTGCTTGGTCACTTGACCTGCGGTTTTGCCGTCGGCGAAGTTGCGCGACAGCAGCAGTTGCTCGCCATCGGCCGCCAGCAGACGGAAACGGAAACTGCTGTCTTCTTCGCGGAAACTGACGAAACGCGCGGCTTTCGCAGCTTTCTTCTTGGTGGTCGCTGTAACTTGGGTCTGGGCGACGAAAGAACGCAGGCCAACCGCTTCACGCAGTTCGTGGAGGAATGGCGTGGCGACCGAACGGGCCTTTTTCGCACCGATTTGCAGGATGTCTTCCAGGTCTGCCGGACGTTCGATCAGCTGGTAGTAACGCTCGCGGGACTCGCCCAATTCGCTGTCGAGCAGTTGGAACAGACGATTCTTCGCCTCGCCCCAACCCAGGCCCTGCAACAGTTCGCTGCGGAATTCGGCGGACTGCGCCGGGGTCGCGAACGCCTGGAACAAGGTGAACAGGTGCGAGTTATCCGGATCTTTCGCTTCGCCCGGCGCACGGGAGTCGGTGACGATCCGTGAGATCGCGTCCTTCATTTCCTTGGCGCTGCTGAACAACGGAATGGTGTTGTCGTAGCTCTTCGACATTTTGCGACCGTCGAGGCCTGGCAGCGTGGCGACGCTTTCTTCGATCAGCGCCTCGGGCATGGTGAAAAACTCTTTGCCCTGGCCGAACAGGTGGTTGAAGCGCTGGCCGATGTCCCTGGCCATTTCCACGTGTTGGATCTGGTCACGACCCACCGGCACCTTGTGGGCGTTGAACATCAGAATGTCCGCCGCCATCAGCACCGGGTAGCTGTACAGGCCCATGGTGATGCCGGCGTCCGGGTCTTCGCCGGTCTCGACGTTCTTGTCCACCGACGCCTTGTAGGCGTGGGCGCGGTTGAGCAGGCCCTTGGCCGCAACGCAGGTCAGCAGCCAGGTCAGCTCAGGAATTTCCGGAATGTCGGACTGGCGATAGAAGGTCACGCGGTCGACATCCAGGCCACCGGCCAGCCAGGTCGCGGCGATTTCCAGACGCGAGCGCTGGATGCGCAGCGGGTCATCGCATTTGATCAGGGCGTGGTAGTCGGCCAGGAAGTAGAACGAATCGGCATTGCTGTCGCGACTGGCAAGGATTGCCGGACGGATGGCGCCGGCATAGTTGCCCAGGTGCGGCGTGCCGGTGGTGGTGATGCCGGTGAGGATACGGGTACGAGTCGTCATGGGTAATCGCTTGTCAGACTGCAATCAATTCGAAAGACGCGGCAGGATCAGATCCTTGAGATCGGTCAGCTTGCCATGAAAAAAGTGTCCGCATTCTGCCACTTTCAGCAGCTCATGGGGGCGCTCGAGTTTCCCGGACCAGTCGTAGACCACTTGCGGATCGATGACTTCGTCGGTTTCCGGCTGGATCAGGGTCAGCTCTCCTTGCTGCGGCAGTTGATCCTGATCACCCAGGCGCATGACCGCGGGCGCGATCATGAACAGGTGCTGGAGCTGCTCGCCTTGGGCTTCCAGGCGTCCGCCGAGACTTGCTGCAACAAAACCGCCGAAAGAAAAACCGAACAGGGTCAGGGGCAAGTCAGGATGTTTGGCTCGCAGCCATTCGGCGGCGGCCTGGGCATCGTCGACTTCGCCGGTGCCCATGTCGTGGCTGCCTTCACTGGCACCGACGCCACGGTAGTTGAAGCGCAAGGTAATCAAACCGCCGTCGCGGGCGGTGCGCTGCAGGGTCGAGACCACTTTATTGAGCATGGTGCCGCCCTGCACCGGGTTCGGATGACAGATCAGCGCCAGGCCGCGGGGCTGCTCGTTGTCAAGGTAGAGGGCTTCCAATTGACCCACCGGGCCATCAATCACTACAGGGGTTTCGCGCATAAGCAAGGAAGGAACTCCGTGACCTCGAATCGGGTCGACTCGTCTAGCAAATTGTCTGTGCCAATCTATTGCGAGTGAATCGCGGTATACAGCGCAGGTTCGAGCCGTTAACGTAAAGCAAAGCCGTTTATAGAGGAAGGACTCGTGGAACACTCGCTCTTAGTTTGGTTGTTGCCGACTCTTGCCCTGGTTGTGGGTGTCGCCATTGGATTCCTGATCGCTCGCCTGGTGCCGAATGCCGCGCCTAACCGCACGCAACGTCAGCTGGATGACGTTCAGGAACGTTTCGACAGTTATCAGAACGAGGTGGTTACCCACTTCAACAGCACTGCAACACTGGTCAAGAAACTGACTGCGAGCTATCAGGAAGTGCAGGATCATCTCGCCGAAGGTGCCAACCGTCTGGCCCTGGACGAGCAGACTCGCCAACGCTTGCTGGCCGCCCTGCACGCCGACGCGTCGCAGGCTCCACGGGAACGCCTGACGCCCCCGCGCAATCAGGAGCCGCCTCGCGATTATGCACCGAAAGCCCCGAATGCGCCGGGTATGCTCGATGAGCATTATGGCCTGAAGAAGTAATCAGGTTTCGCGCGACATGAAAAAGCCCTCGGATGAGTGATTGTCCGGGGGCTTTTTTGTTTCTGATGGTTAGGCTTGCCTGATCCGGCCTCTTCGCGAGCAGGCTCCACACAGGTGACCGCGTATTTATCAAGCACTCGGTCCAATGTGGGAGCGAGCCTGCTCGCGAAGGCGTTGTGTCAGACAACTTTCATGTCGACTGACACGCCCCCTTCGCGAGCAAGCCCGCTCCCACAGTTTTTATTGCGCGGGTGTTACGGGTATTGCTGAACGGTGCCTTGCTGCTGGCTACCATATTGCTGACCCGGAATCGCCTTGAGGTTAACCTCGACACGGCGATTTTGCGCTCGGCCATTGACGTCACCGTTGCTGGCAACGGGGTTATCCGGACCGGCACCACGGGCGCTCAAGTTGGTACCGCTGACACCCTGGGAGGTCAGGTAAGTCGCCACGCTTTGGGCGCGACGCTGGGACAGGTCCATGTTGTGCTGGCGGCTGCCGGTGCTGTCGGTGTAGCCGACGATCTCGATCTGGTTCTGACTGAATTCCTTGAGCGAGCCCGCCAGGTTGTTCAGCGGCTGATAGAAGCTCGAGGCGATGTTCGCCGAATCAGTGGCGAAGGTGATGTTGCCCGGCATGATCAGCTTGATCTGATCGCCCTCACGCTGCACTTCAACCCCAGTGTTGGCCATGCTGGCCCGCAGTTTTTTCTCTTGCTGGTCGGCGTAGTAACCATACCCGGCAGCGGAAGCACCCACCACGGCGGCACCGATCAGCGCGCCCTTGCCACGGTTGTTATGGTCGATGGCGGCGCCAGCCAGCGCACCGGCCAGGGCGCCGAGCCCGCCGTATTTGGCGGTTTTACTCATACCCGTGGAACCACTCTCGGCCTGGCCCTGGTTGTCGTAAGGGTTAGGCGAGGCGCAGCCAGACAGCAAGGCCACAGCCGTAGCGACAATAATCAAACGTTGCTTGGTGAACATTAATAGCTCCTACTTTTATGCATTCTGTGGTGCAACGGACCAAGGCGTCAGCCTTTGCGGGCGTTGGATCATTTTTATCTGAAAAAATTCCACCCTGGCTTTTCTCAAATACAGGTCAAGCGCGCACAAATGGGTTCTCGCGCATCTCCTCGCCCAGGCGAGTGTCAGGACCATGCCCCGTCACCACCGTCGCTTCTTCATCGAGGGTATACAGCCGCTGCTTGATCGAGCGCACGATGGTCGCCTGATCGCCACCCCACAAATCCGTACGCCCTACTCCGCGCCGGAACAAGGTGTCACCGGCAATCAGCAATTTGGCTTCGGCAAACCAGAAACTCATGGAACCCGGGGTATGCCCCGGCGTGTGCAATGCGACGCCACAGCCGCAAGCCAGTTCTTCATCATCGGCCAACCAGCGATCCGGCGACGGCACCGGCGTGTAGGGCACACCGAACATCTGGCATTGCATCTCCAGGTTGTCCCAGAGGAATTGATCTTCCTTGTGCAAATGCAGGGTCGCGCCGGTTTTCTCTTTCAACTGACCGGAGGCCAGGAAGTGATCCAGATGCGCGTGGGTGTGAATGATGCTGACGACCTTCAGGCCCAGGGCATCGAGGCGTGCCAGGATCAATTCATGATTGCCGCCCGGGTCGACCACGATGGCTTTTTTCGTGATCGGGTCGCCGATGATTGTGCAGTTGCACTGCAAGGGGCCGACGGGGAAGGTTTCGCGGATGAGGGCTGTATTCGGGGTTTGCATGGGTTTAATCCTGATGCCAAGGCTGGGTACTGCGGTTGTGATCCGCAAAATTGATAGGTTATCCTCGCGCCGCGCCTATTTTGAAACAAGACGGCAGGAAGCCAATGCCCCCTTCAATGGAACACGTGCTCGTCGATAAAAGCGTCCTCTTTCTGGACCCGGACATTATCAACCGCATTCGCGGCAAGAATGGTCTGCCCTTTATCGCCCACTCCGATCTTCTGGAGCTTCAGTCCCTGACAAAAGGACACGAGCAGGTCCACAAAAACGCTCGACAATTTTTCCAGCTTTTCGCCGGCCAGCCTTCGCGACCGCACCGCGCGCTCCCCAAAGGTACAGCACTGCGTCCCGGCGATTTACTGGCCGAATGCGCTTTCGATGGCCAACCGATCTTCGCGCTCAAGCGAACGACGGCACCACAAGACCAGACCAAGTCGGATGACGCCGTCGACTTGTGCCGTCACTACGACCTGCTGTTACTGACTTGCGATGAGGCGCAACTCATTCAGTGCAAAGCCGCTGATGCCCGAGCCATACGCTGGGTCGGCCGCGCGCCGCTCATGCCTTTCGACCAGCCCAAGACGCCCCTCGCCACTGCCGATCGTCTTATCCAGAATAGAGGCACAATTGTCACAGAAGGTTCGGTGGTAACAACGTCAAGCGGCCGCCGATTGACACTTGGCAAGTCCATCAGCTCCGGTGGCGAAGGGACGATTTACGCCGTGGTAGGCAACGCTGAAGTGTGCAAGATTTATCACACCGGAAAGCTCAGTATCCGGCGCCGCGAGAAGATCGAGCTCATGGTGACACGCCGTATCGTTGAGCCTGGTATTTGTTGGCCGACCGAACTGGTTTTCAATGCTGATCAAGAGTTTGTTGGCTATGTGATGCCTCGAGCAGAAGGGAAAACCCTTCAGACCTCGGTATTCGTCAAACCGTTATTGGCGAAAACGTTCCCGCACTGGACGCGACGAGATCTGGTGAATGTCGCGATTGCGTTTCTGAAACAGGTGCAATACCTGCATTCGCTGAACATCATTGTGGGCGACATCAATCCCATGAACTTGCTCGTCACTCCAGATAGCAACAAGGTCTGGATGGTCGATACAGACAGCTTTCAGATCGATCATTTTCCCTGCGAAGTTGGCACCGTGCCTTTCACCGCGCCTGAGATTCAGGGGAAAGAATATGGCAAATACCTGCGTACAAAAGATCACGAGCTGTTCGCCGTCGCCACCATGCTGTTCATGATCCTGCTGCCAGGCAAACCACCCTATTCTCAACAAGGTGGCGGAACGGCGTCCGACAACATCAGGAACATGAACTTCCCCTATCGATTCAAAAAGGACAGCGGCAAAGGCAAGGTAAGCGTCACCCCGGTGGGCACCTGGCAGAATATCTGGAGTCATTTGCCGTACCTGCTCAAAGAGGCGTTCAGCAACACATTCGAAGATAATCAGCGTCGACCGATCGGTGACTGGTTGACGCTACTGGCTCAGTACGGCGAAGAGTTGCGCAAGGGCAAGCATTCCGATGAGCTGTTCCCCCCCGCTTTTCGTATCACCGACCCGGTTGAGGCTGTCTGCGGTAGCTGTAAAAAAACCTACACCGAATCCAAGGCCTGGCTTAAGAAAATGCAGGCTTCGGGTAAATCGACTCGATGCGCGGACTGTCAAAAGGCGTCCAAACTGAAGCACCTGGCCAGTGAAAGCCAAAAGAAAACCGAGCAGGCAGTGCAGCGTGTGGCGCCACCTCCAGCGGCCGCCATGCCTCGCCCCAACCCGCCGCCGGTACGTAACATGACAGCAACTGCACCTGTACCTAAACGCACCGTGCCTGCTTCTGCGCCAGCGCCTGCCCCCGTGCGCCAGACGCCGACAAAACCGCAGCAGCAACCTACTTCCGCCCGACCGCAACCGTACCGATCCGCGCCAGCACGCCCGCTCAACCAAGAGAGCATCGTTGTGCGCTGGCTCAAACGACTCTTGAAGCGTTTTTTGTAACGCTCAGCTCAAAAGGATAATCCCATGCAAGAAGACTATCTCCTCCGTCAGGAAGATCTGGCCGAAAACCCGACCACACGCGTGCCCGTGTGCCTCGTGCTGGACGTCAGCGGATCAATGGAAGGCGAGCCCATCGCGGAACTGCATTCCGGCGTTCAGATGTTTTTCGAGGCGATTCGTGACGATGAGGTGGCGCAATATGCCGCTGAAATCTGCATCGTGACCTTCGGCGGGACGGCGCAAAAAGTGCTGGATTTCAGCTCCATCAATCGTCAGGACGTCCCTCCGTTGGTGGCATCGGGCATGACACCGATGGGGCACGCCGTGAGCATCGCTTTGGACTTGCTGGAAGCACGCAAGGAAGATTATCAACGTGCCGGCGTTGATTATTTCCAGCCCTGGATGGTCCTAATGACCGATGGCGAACCGACAGATGATATTGGCGAGGCGACCGCTCGCGTGGCCAGCATGATCAGCAAACGCAAATTGACCGTTTTCCCGATCGCGATCGGTGCGGCGGCGAACTTACAGTCGCTGGCCCAGTTTTCTCCTACGCGCCCGCCCCTGCGCCTCAAAGGTTTGCACTTCAAAGCGTTCTTTGACTGGCTGAGCCGAAGTGTTTCGCGAGCGTCTCAATCGACACCTGGTGACGCGGTGGCGCTTGACATTAAAGGTATCGAAGCTTGGGCACAGGTCTGAATCATGCCTGAGATCCCGGTAGACCTAAGCTGCAAAACGGCCTGCGCGTTTGTGGCAGGACGCTCGCACCTCAAGACTCAAACGCCTTGCCAGGACTATGTCGCGGCCAGAGAGTCCAACGAGGTGACCTGCATTTCATTGGCCGATGGGGCTGGCTCCAGAGCCAGATCCGAAATCGGCGCACACGTAGCGGTCACGGCTACCTTGGCCTTTGTCTGCAAAAACTTTGAAAGCCTGTGGCAAAACATGGACAAACACAATGCGAAGGCAGCCCAGCGACTGGTTAATCGCTGCTTGGATGCGTTCAAACGCAAATCTGCAAAGCTCGGCGGCGATATCAACGACTTTGCCTGTACCTTGTCGTTCGTCGCTTACTCTCGCGGCCGCTACCTGGCAGGCCACTTGGGCGATGGCGTCATCGCAAGCGTTGATGCAGACGGACAACTTCAGGCCCTTTCTCATCCAGAAAATGGCGAGTTCGCCAATACCACCCTGTTTCTAACTGACCATAAAGCGGCGTCGCGGCTCAGGTTGTACCGTGGGCAAATCGAAGCCAAGACTGGCTTCGCGATCATGAGCGACGGCACCGCAGAAAGTCTCTATCACAAATCCAGCGGCGTCCCCGCCCCTGCGATCCAAAAATTGCTGGAGTGGAATGCAACGTTACCCAGAAAAAAAATGAGGGAAGTGTTGGGTGACAACCTGCAACAGTCCATTGCCAGTAAAACCGGAGATGACTGCTCCATAGGCTTACTGTCGCTCCTGAAGCGCTCCATCGACGTGGGGCAGGCATCCGGAGTGACTGTTTCAGAGGAGAAATGACCGAAATCCTTTGACGGCAAGGCCCACCTTGTTTCGGAGGTCTTCGAACGGCGATTATTGCAATACACCCAACTCTTTCGCCCTGGCGACCGCTTGCGTTCGCCGTTCAACCCCAAGTTTGCTGTTGATATGGCTGGCATGAGTTTTCACCGTGTGTAGCGAGATAAACAGCTGATCGCTGATTTCCTGATTCGAACAACCCTGGGCGATCAATCGCAGGACGGCCATTTCCCGCGTACTGAGTTGTTCCGCGGCGGTGGATGACTCCGCTGCGGGACGGGCTGCCACTGCCGGAAGTTTTTCTGAAAGGCTCAATGAAACGGGGGTCGGCGCACCGAGTTGAAGTTGCCCACGCAGCCAGTCCGGCTGTTCAGTCAACAACCCGTCAAACGGTTGCAGCACTCCACCGGCCGCCGCTTCCAGTGCCTGACTCAAGGCCTTGCGGGCTTCGGGTTCGCGCCCGCCCCCCAGCAATAACGTCACTTTCTGAGTCAGCGCCATCACGCTGAGCAACTGCCGACCGGTTTGCTGTCCATGCTCGATCAACGCATTCAAACGCCCTTCGGCCAGCATCGGCTGGCCCTGGATCACTTCCAGCAAGGCCTGCTGCAACTCGATGTGCAGTGGCAGGTGCGGATGGAATTCCGGAGGCGCAGCCGCCTGCTCGCCGTTGTAGGTCTGGCCCAATCGCGCCAGCCAGGCGCCGGCCAGATCGGTACGGCCCTGAGCCAGCCAGAGCTCGCATTTGACCAGGGTGATCATCGCCAGATAGTAGATCGGCGGCACGTCCCAGATGTGCATCAGGCGTTCGGCTTCGGCGAGTTCGGCAAAGGCTTTGGCGAATTCGCCGCTGCTGCCTTCAAGCCTGGCGATCACGCAATGGCCGATCAACACGCTGATATCGCGACAGGCGCGCGCCTCGGTCAATCCCGTCTGCAATCGCGCCCGTGCTGCCTGGGGTTGCAAGCGCAGGGCCAGCAAGAAACCCTCGTACAACATCAGGCGAGCGCGTACGGCAAACAGCCGTTGCGGGGATAACCCTTGCAGGCGTTGCAGCCCTTGATGGACTTCTTCCAGTGAACGCAGGATCTCCCCACGCGCTTGCAACACTCGGGCGCGGTCGTAATGGGCCAGCGCTTCGAACAACGGATTGCCGACCCGTTGTGCCAATTCCAGGGAATCTCGGTTCAAGCCTCGTGCGCGCCACAGGTCACCGTCGGCAATGGCCAGGTTGGACAAGGTCGAGAGGCACATCAAGCGCTGGCCGTAACGCCTGGAGGGAAGGCTTTCCAGCGCTTCGCTGCAATAGAGCAGGGTCAGCTCGCGATTGCCGCGGCCGCGGGCGATGATTCCGCTCAAGGCCAGCCATTGCGCCAGCATGGATTTCTGCGCGGTGGCCGACGGGGCCGGCAGGAAGCGGCTCAAATGACTCGCCAGCTCCTCGGCGGCGTCCAGCTGACAGGCCAGCCCCAACGCCCAGCTGTACAGCACGATCAGCCGTGGCGTGCTGATCAGCAGGCTGTCGGGCAAGTCCATTTTCCAGCGCAGCAACATGCCGACGTTCTGTTCGGCCAGCAGTTGCTCTTCCGAGAGGTTTTGCACCAGATTGGCCGCGACATCCAGGTGGCCGGCACGCAACGCCTGCTCCACCGCCTCATCGAGCAGTCCCTGGGCGTTGAACCAGCGACAGGCGCGCAGGTGCAGGCTCGCCGTCGGCACTATCGACTGTGCGGTAGGCCGCGTGCGCAGCAGGTCGGAAAACAAATGGTGATAGCGATACCAGTGACCCTGTTCGTCCAGCGGTACCAGGAATATCTGATGGGCCAACAGAAAGCGCAGGATTTCGGCGCTGTCATGGGCTTCGCGAACCGCGTCGCACAGCTCGCTGCAAAAGCGTTCCTGAGGCGCGGTGTCGTAGAGGAATGCCTGCACTTCGGCGGGCAGGCAATCGATGACCTCTTCGAGCAGGTAATCGCGGATCAGCCCTTCCCCACCGTGCAAGGACTGGGGAAAAGCGCCGTTGGTGCCCGCTTCGGAGGCCGCCAGCAGCCAGAAACGCAGCCCGGCGACCCAGCCTTCGCTGCGCTGGATCAGGTTCTCCAGCGCTTCACCGCGCAAGGAGGTGCTGTGCCGATCGAGCAGGGTCAAGGCTTCATCGTGGGTCAGGCGCAGGTCCTGCTCATGCAACTCGAGCAGTTGCCGCGACAGCCTCAGGCGCGCCAGATGCCAGTCCGGACGCTGGCGACTGGTGACCATCACGAGCAAGCCGTCGGGAAGATGATTGAGGAAAAATTGCAGGCAACGATCGAGCACCGGGCCCTGGGCCAGATGGTAGTCATCCAATACGAGTAGCAGCGGCGCCGTCGGCAACAAATGCACGGCCAGCTCATCGAGCAAGCCGTCCAGCCATTCTTCGAAGGCAAAGGGTTGATGCCGCTGGCGCATTTTCAGCAGTCCCAGGGACTGTCTGCCCAGTTGCGGAAAATATTCCTGGAGGCCTTCGAGCAACCGCTCAAGAAAACGCCCGGGATCGCTGTCTCGCGGACTGAGCCCCAGCCAGAGGCTGTGCCAATGGGCCGGCAATCCCTGGCAGAACTCTACGGCCAATGAACTCTTGCCAAACCCGGCCGGAGCGCTGACCAACAACAGCCTGCCGCCGAGACCGGCACTCAAGCGCTCGCACAAACGAGGCCGCAGCACATGGCCGTCAGGCAACGGAGGCCGAAAAAAGCGCCCGTCCAGTGCCGTGACGCTTGCAGGGCCTGGGAGTGGGGACAGATCAGTCATGGCCGGCTCTTGTTTGAAATGCTGTTGGCGGCGTTGCAGATGTCCGCAGACTAGCGGTAAACGAAGAGGGAATGAAGGTTATTGCTACAAATGGCTACAAAAAGTCTACGAGCAGAAGTTGCGGGCTCGGGATGCAGCTTTTTTTGACAGACCGAGTCGTCCCCTTCGCGAGCAGGCTCGCTCCCACATTGGATCTGCGACCTGCACAAACTGTGTGTTCACCCCGAAATTCAATGTGGGAGCGAGCCTGCTCGCGAAAAGGCCATCGCGGGCACCGAAGATTCACCGGCCAAATCCCGGGCAAAAAAAACGCCCCGAACCAGTCGGGGCGTTTTTCGAGGATGCGGCCTCTGTTTCAGCACACGTTAGCGAACACCATCCTGACGCAACGCCGCCGGAGTGAAGTCGCTGGTGGTCGCGGTGAAGCCGAAGTCATACGCCGACTTCTCTTCGTTCTTCATCCCCAGCGCCAGGTAACGACCCGATTGCAGGTCATACAAGGTTTCCAGGGTGTACCACGGTACCTGGACGTTGTAGTAGTTCTGGGAGTGAGCTTCCGCCACACGCCAGAGTTGATTGCGACCGTCGTAGTGGTCGATCACCGCGGCTTGCCAGGTGTCTTCGTCGATGTAGAAGTCACGCTTGGCGTAGATGTGACGCTGACCTTCCTTCAGGGTAGCCACCACATGCCAGACCCGGCGCAGCTCGTAACGAGCCAGGTCCTGGTTGATGTGACCGGCCTTGATGATGTCGGCGTACTTGAGTTGCGGCGAGTCGAGCTTGTAGCTGTCGGAGGCGATGTACATCTCTTTCTTGCCTTCGAGCTTCCAGTCGTAACGATCCGGCGCACCGTTGTACATGTCCAGGTTGTCGGAGGTCCGCAGGCCATCGGCAGCGGTACCAGGCCCGTCATAGGACACTTGCGGCGCACGCCGCACACGACGCTGACCGGCATTGTAGACCCACGCCGAACGTGGCTCTTTAACCTGGTCGAGGGTTTCGTGCACCAGCAGCACACCACCGGCCAGACGTGCCGGCGCAGTCACTTTCTGCTTGAAGTAGAACAGGATGTTGCCCGGGTTCGCCGCATCGTAGTCCTTCATCTTGTCGCGGAACACGAACTGATCCTGGAAGTACACCAGGCTGTACGAGCCGTTCGGCTGCGGCGTGGCCTGGGTTACCAGACGGGTCACACTGCCACCGCGGTAGCGGGTGATATGGTTCCAGATGACTTCCACACCGGTTTTCGGAATCGGGAACGGTACCGCGGTTTCGAAGTTCTCCAGACCGTTGCCGCCGGACACCAGGTTGGTGCTGGTGGCGTTTTTCTTGATGGAGGCAAACACGGCATCCGGCACGGTGGCGCCGCGATGGGACGGGTAAACCGGCATCTTGAAGGTTTCCGGGTAGCGCTTGAACATCGCGTACTGGCCCGGGGCAAGCTTGTCCTTGTACTGGTCGACGTTCTGCGCCGTGATGGTGAACAGCGGTTTTTCACTGGCGAACGGGTCGGACAGGAAACCTTTGCTGTCGACGGAGCCGGCGTTTTTCGCCATCGGTTTCCAGGCCGGAATCGAACCGTCGGCGTTGCCGGCCATTTCGGCCCCCATCGGGGTCAGGCTCTTGCCCAGCTTGTCCGCTTCGGCCGCAGGGACCGCAGCCATCACGCCGGTCGCCAGCAGCGAAAGCCCCAGAACACCGACGTGGAACAGACTCTTTGTTATTTTCATATATGTGTTTGTCCTGAAAATACAGTGCTTAGAAGTTCACGCCGAAGCTGAGCGCAACAAAGTCGCGGTCATCCGTGGTTGTGTACTTGCCGTCGAAGAAGTTGGTGTAGGCCAGGCTCGCGGTGTAGGTGTTCTGGTACTCGGCATCGACGCCCAGGCTGACCGCTTTACGACCTTCCTCGAAGTTGCCGCCAGGGCCTGGCGAGTAACCTTCCACGTCATGGGACCAGGCCACGTTCGGCTTGAGGTTCACACCAGCGAATACGTCGTTGTAGTCCCAGATGGCACGACCGCGGTAACCCCAGGAGTTTGCGGTGGTAAAACCATCGTTTTCGCAATAGCGACTGACGTTGTTTTGCGCTCCGCCTGCCAGGGTAGAAGTGTTCAATGCCACGCACTGGCCACCGGGCAACGGACCAGGGCCATAGCTCGGGTCACGGCCGTAACGCGCCTTGGAAGTGCTTTCCAGGCCGCCGACGTGAGTAAAGCCGATCTCGCCAACCAGGGTTAGTCGCTCGGCGCCCATCACCTGGTCGAAGAAGTGGGTCAAGGTGGTCTGCAGCTGCGTCACTTCCTTGCGACGATAGCCTTGTTGATCCTGTCCTGGCTGTCCTTGCAGCACGGAAACGTTAGGGTTAAGCGGCGTCAGACCGGAAAAGAGGATGTCGGTGGTGTTGAGCTGAACCGGAGCATTCGGCCGGTAGCTGACTTCACCACTCCACGCAGTACCTGTAGGCAATGTGGTGGAGAAGCTCAGACCATACAGGCGAATATCTTCAGGGTACTCGACGTAGTAGCTGGAGTTACCCGCCACCACCAACGGCAGCAAAGTTGGAGCCAGGCCAGTCGCGACACCGAGCGGAACACCGGCCCCCACCAGTGAGCCCACCAGGGCCTGCGGGCTATACGCGCCCGCCGGCGCACCATGGCCACTGAAAATCGGCGCACGGCTGTGGTAGTTCATGAAATAAGCGCCGAACTCGGTGTCCAACGGATCGAACATGTATTTGAAGGACACGCCGAATTGGCCGCTGTCACGTGCATCACGGTCCGGACCGCGACGAACGATGACGCCTTCATCCGGGTCGCCCCAGGCCACGCCCCTGGCAGCGAGTGTGTTGATGCTGGCATTACGCAGCCCAGCCGGCAGCCCCGCAGCCGCCAGTGCACCGTTGAGGCCGTTGCGGGTGCGCAGTACCGCGAGGTTGTTGTCGCAGCCGTCGGAGATCACATCCGGTTGCGAGAAGAAAGTGCCGCAGTTGTCGGTAACTGTCTGGTCCCATTCCAGTTGATAGAAGGCTTCGGCCGAGAGGTTCTCGGTGAGGCTCTGGGACACATAGAACATGTTGACCGGGATCAGGCCTTCCTTGATCTCGGCACCCGGACGACGGAAAGCGGAAACGTCGATCGGGTTGATCGAGTTGATGCCGCCGCCGATGAAGGTACTTTCACCCCAGCTCACGACCTGTTTGCCCAGACGCACCGAACCCGGCTGATCGGCAATCGCGTAGTTGTGGTAGACGAAGGCATCGAGGATTTGGCCGCCGGCGGACTTGGCGCCTTCCTTGCGGTTGCTGTCGCTGATGTCCTTGAAGTCGCGGCTTTCGTCCTTGAGTTCGAAGTCGTACCAGTATTTGCCACGGACGAAAACGCCGGTGTCGCCGTATTTCAATTCAAGGTCATGGATACCCTTGAAGATCTTCGAGAAAGTTTCCCCGCTCTTGAAGTTCAAGTGACCATCATCGGAGGTCTGGGACAGGCCGTGACCACCGTTGTTGACGCCGATGAGATTCTTGTTGGCACTCTCGGTAGACCAACTGGCCCCGATCGACAGCGATGAGTCGAACTGACCTTCGATTTCACCAACGTTGAAACTGACGCCGAATGCTGGCCCGGCGAGCGTAGAGGCAAGACTGACCGCCAGGGGCAGTTTCGCCCTGCGCCAGAACTGGTTTACTGATGTCATCGACGCTACTCCATGTGCATTATTGTTATGGCAATTAGCACTCTTAAAAACGCTGTGGATGACTGGGCGCCAAGGGTGTCCCTAAGTCATTCCAAAGTTGCATCGCCCCGGTTTGTGCGTTTGCTCCGTTCTTAAAAATCCTTGAGCGGACTATAGCCAGCAGGTAGTACTGCTTGATCCCTCTAAAGTGTGATTTGCAGCTGCCAACCACTCTGGAACAGTCCTTTTGCCAATCCGACACTTGTCGGCCCGGCAAGGATGGCTGAAAATTCGGATTTCACAAGCCAAGCGCTTGCTTGGTGGGCCTGGCGTGCCCTTTCGAGCACGCCAGGGGCGTTTAAAGCGTCGAGAGGAAGGTGCTGTTAGTGGCTTGCCATTCGATGATGTCGACGCGAATTCGCTTCTTGTCGAGTTTGCCGACACTGGTCTTGGGAATTTCAGTAACAAGGGCGATCTGGCTCGGGATGGCCCACTTGCTCAGGTGCCCCAGCTCCACGAATGGCTTGAGGTGCTCCTTGAGTTCTTTGGCCCCGATAACCTGGCCTTCGCGAATCACCAGCAAGGCAAACGGCCGCTCGCCCCACTGCGGATCGGCAATGCCCACCACTGCTACTTCGCGTACCGCGGGGTGGCGACTGATCAGGTCTTCCAGGTCCAGGGAGGAAATCCACTCGCCACCGGTCTTGATCACATCCTTGATCCGGTC
>DQGF01000543.1 GCA_003525045.1 Pseudomonas sp.
ATCGACCCCATGCCGCCGATCACCACCACCACGAACGCGACCCCGAGAATCTCCGGGCCGACAAAGGGTTGGGCACCGCGCAAAGGCGCAAACAGCACACCGGCGACACCCGCCAGGGCGACGCCGAGGGCGAAGGTCATGGAGAACAGCCGGAAGATGTTGGTGCCTAGCAGCGACACCGTTTCAGTGCTTTCACTGCCGGCCCGCACCAGCGCGCCGAAACGGGTGCATTCCAATAGCAGCCACAGCGTCAGCCCGATCAGTGCGGAAAAGACGATCAGGAACAAGCGGTAGTAGGGATACACGAAGTCGCCGATGATCAACACGCCGCGCAGCAGTTCCGGCACCGCCACACTCTTGCCCACGGGGCCCCAGATCAGCACGCTGGCTTCCTGGATAATCAGGGCGATGCCAAGGGTCACCAGAATCTGGAAGGTATGGGGCAAGTGGTAGATTCGCTGGATCAATAATCGCTCGATGGCCCAGGCCAGGACGGCCACCACCAGCGGCGCCAGGAGCAGTGCCAGCCAGAAGCTTCCGCTCAGGCTGACGACGGTGTAGCAGATGTAAGCGCCGAGCACAAAAAACGCGCCGTGGGCGAAGTTGACGAAGTTCAGCAGGCCGAAAATGATCGTCAAGCCAACCGCGATCAGGAAGTAGATCATCCCCAGGCCAAGGCCATTGAGGATCTGGAACAGGTAAAGATTGAGCATGCAGGTACCCTCTGCAGGAAGCCGGCCGACTAGGGCGTCACCCGGCCCGCTGCCTGTGGCAAGCGGTAGAAAATTTCTCGAGTCAGCCCAGGACGCAGCCGGTCGCGTCTGCCGGCGGGAACGAGCGGCCGGAACTGACGACTTGCGCCAGGTCATCCTTGTCACGCATGTCGGCGGCGGCCTTGCCCACCAACAGGTAGTAATCCTTGATCACCTGGTGATCGCCGGCGCGGATCGACTCTTGGCCGGTCGGCCCTTCGTAGCTCAAGCCCTGCATGGCCTTGGCCACGGTCGGGCCGTCGAAACTGCCGGTGGCGATGATGCTGTCGAGCATGATCTTGGTGCCGATGTAATCGGCCGCCAGCGGGTAGGTGGGATTGATGCCGTATTTGGCCTGGGTGATCTTTACCAGCTCGCGGTTGAGCGGGGTATCGACCTGGTGCCAGTACTGGGCGCCGAGGTAGACGCCTTCGAGTACGTCGCTGCCCAGCTCCTGGAACTGGTCGAGCCCGGCGGACCATACCAGCAGCACTTTCATACGTTCCTTGATGCCGAAGTTCACCGCCTGACGCAGGGCATTGGAGGACTGGCTGCCGAAGTTGAGCAGCACCAGTACGTCTGGCTGGGCGGCGATGGCGTTGGTCAGGTAACCGGAAAATTCCTGCTCCTGCAGCGAGTGATAGCTATTGCCGATGTGTTCGATGCCATGCTCGGCGCACACCTGTTTCGCACCCGCGAGCAGCGCCTCGCCGAATACGTATTGCGGGGTGATGGTGTACCAGCGCTTGGCGTTGGGCAGCAGCTTGATCAGCGGCACCATGGTTTCGCGAATGGCGCCGTAGGTCGGCACCGACCAGCGAAAGGTCGAGGCATTGCAGTCCTTGCCGGTGACCTCATCAGCACCCACGGGAGTCATGAACACACCGCCAATCTTGCCCACTTCCTTCGCTACCGCCAGTGCTGAAGACGATAGGGTACAACCCTGGAAAAATCGCGCGCCATCCTGGGCAATCGCCTCCTGGACTTTGCGCACTGCCTTGCCGGCGTTGCCTTCGGTGTCGATTACCTTGTAGTTCAGGGGCCGGCCGAGCAAGGTCGGATGTTGCTCCACCGCCAGGCGCGAGCCCATGTCGGCGAACTTGCCGTAACTGGCGAAGGCGCCGGACATCGATTTAAGCCCATACAAGGTAAAGGGCTCGGCGGCAAACGCATGACGCACACCCAGCGGAAGGCTGAGGGCTCCGGCAACGGTCAGACTGGCTTTCAACAACGTACGACGCTGCATGGGGTAACTCCCTGGTTTAATTATTGGCAGGAGTGGCAATGGCAAAACGGCGCATCACGGCCTGTGGGCAGGCCTTTTATTGGAGGTCGTAACGGACTTCAGTGGGTGTGATCGAACTCCAGCAAAAAGTGGCGGGTGACTTCACCTTCGAGGGCACTCATGTGGTGCTCGGCATCGCACATGTGCTCATGCATCAATTGCCGCACGCTGTTTTCGTCCTCGGCTTGCAAGGCGTTCAGCAGGCGCTTGTGGTAGTCGAGGTTGGCCGCGTCGAACTGCTTGCGTTTGGGTTTGTAGGCTTTCTTCAACACCACCAGATCGCGCAGCAGGTCATTGAGAAATTGCGCCATGAACGCCAGCAGCGGGTTGGGACAGGCACGGGCCAGCAGGTTGTGGAATTCCAGTTCCGCCAGGCGCTGTTCGCGCTGGCCGGCTTCGCTGTCTTCCGGTGCGCTACAAAAATCCACGTTGTCCTGCAGGGCTTTGAAGTCAGCCGCGCTGAGGCGGCCAATCACCGACACTGCCAGTTCCACCTCGATCACCTTGCGCAGTTGGTACACCTGCTCGCCGTCCAGGTGCTGGAAGTGCAAATAGTTGCGCAAGGCGCGGCTGGCCGGTTCGGTGCCGGCTTCATTCAGGTACGCGCCACCGCTGGGGCCGGTGCGGGTGTTGACCAGACCTTCGACCTCAAGGGCCTTGAGCGCTTCACGCGCCGAACCCTTGGAGCACTGGAAACTTTCCATCAGCTCGCGCTCGGTAGGCAAACGATCGCCTGGGCGCAACGCATCGGTGACGATGGAGCGCTTGACCGACTCGACAATCACATCGGAAAGCTTCTGGCGTTTGCGGCGGATCGGGCGACTGAGCATGGTGTTCTATTTATCCTATTAATGCGGATAAATAGTACTTAATAGGAGGTGGCGTGGTGCGTCAATCGTCTATGGGGTGAGGTGTCGCTTTTGGTGTTCGAGGGTCGTAATCAGATAAAGGCCTGCGTTCGGCCTCTGGGAAAGGGGCGGCAGATCTGAAGCC